>JAFDVT010000354.1 GCA_018268875.1 Acidobacteriota bacterium | reverse complement strand
CCCACGTCTCCGGAGCCGTCATGGCCGCCTACGTCATCATCGCCGGCGTCGAGATCCGCCACTTGCTGACCGCCGTCATCATGACCGCGCCCGCCACCATCCTGCTGGCCAAGATGTTCATGCCCGAAACCGAAACACCGGAAACCCTGGGCAGCGTTAAGGTCGAGGTCGAAAAGCCCGGCGTGAATGTTATCGACGCGGCCGCCCGTGGCGCTGGCGACGGACTCCAACTCGCCCTCAACATCGGCGCGATGCTCATTGCGTTCCTCGGACTCATCGCGCTGGTAAACGGCATCCTCGGCTGGATCCACAGCATCCCCGGCCTCGGCTGGATCCCCGGTTCGATGCAGTTGATCCTGGGCAAGCTGTTCGCCCCCGTCGCCTGGCTCCTCGGCGTACGCTTCGACGACTGCGCGACCATCGGCAACCTTCTCGGCACGCGCGTGATCCTCAACGAATTCGTAGCCTTCGTCGACCTCGGCAAGGTGAAGGACCAGCTCGATCCCAAGTCGTTCACCATCGCGACCTACGCCCTATGCGGCTTTGCGAACCTCAGTTCCATCGCCATCCAGATCGGCGGCATCGGAGCGCTCGCGCCCGGCCGCAAGAGTGACCTCGCACGCCTCGGCCTCCGCGCCGTCGCCGCCGGAACCCTCGCCAACTTTATGTCCGCCTGCATCGCGGGAATGCTTCTATGAGCTATCAACAAGCGGTCGACACGATTCGCCAAAAGACCTCGTCGACACCCAAAATCGCCGTCGTTCTCGGCAGCGGCCTCGGCGCCTTTGCCGACTCTCTGCGCAACCCTCTGGCGATTCCGTATGGCGAGATTCCCGGCTGGCCCGTGTCCACCGCCATCGGCCACGCCGGCAAACTCGTGTTCGGCAACGTCGGCAATACCGAGGTCGTTCTGATGGCCGGCCGCGCCCACTTATACGAGGGCTACACGCCGCAGCAAGCGGTCTTTGGCGTTCGTACCCTGGGCAAGCTCGGCGTCGACAAGATCATCTTCACCAATGCCGCCGGCGGCATCAACCGGAACTACGGCCAGGGCGCGCTAGTCGCGATTACGGACCACATCAACCTGCAAGGTTCGAACCCGCTCTGCGGCCCCAATGACGACTCGCTAGGCCCCCGGTTCCCGGACATGACCGAAGCCTACTCCAGGCGTCTGCTGGCGGTCGCGCTGTCCGCCGCCGCGCAGGAAGGCATCACGTTGTTTGAAGGCGTGTACGCGGGCCTTCTCGGTCCGTCCTACGAAACGCCCGCCGAAATCCGCTATCTCCGGGCCATCGGTGCGGACCTCGTAGGCATGTCGACGGTAGGCGAGGTGATCGCCGCCAATCACATGGGAATCGAATGCCTGGGCATCTCCTGCGTGACGAACATGGCGGCTGGAGTCCTGCCCCAGAAGCTGGACCACGAAGAAGTTTTGGCCGTAGGCCTTCAAGTACGCGACACGTTCATGCGCCTGCTGCGGAACGTGATCGAACGGATGTAGCGGGCGGCCGTCCGGTCGTGGTAACCTGTCTTTGACGTAGCAAAGCGGGGACGTAGCTCAGCTGGTTAGAGCGCCGGCCTGTCACGTCGGAGGTCGCGGGTTCGAGCCCCGTCGTCCCCGCCATTCCTTCCTTCAACTCCCCAAACAGTTTTATTGATGTTCGCGGTCCCATGCGATTGGGAGTCCGATGAATTGCGTTGGATGATCGACTGGCGTCCGCGCGGGAGCGACAAGCAAAATCACACCGCTCAACGGCGTATCAGTCGAATTTTTATGTGTGTAGGGTGGCGTGGCGGGAAAATGCCGTTACCGGCCCGATGACGAGGCGCCCATCTTCACCGCGCGAAGCTGAGCATCTTCCAGACGCTTGGTTTCCTGCCAGGTAAAGATCATGCGGTGGATCACCGTCAGATTCGACAGGATCGCCAGAGCCCACAGCGCCGGAGCCATCCGCTCCGCCAGCGCACCGATAATCAGCAGCACCACGCGTTCCGGCCGTTCCATGAACCCGACCTTGCACGTCGGAATCTCCGTCTCCGACCGCGCACGGGCGTAGCTCACCATCACCGTGCCCATCATGACGACTGCTGTCAGCACCACGTACAGTTGGCGGTTGATGTTGCCGTACCAAACCAGCAGCCCCACCAGCAGTGCGAGGTCCGAATAACGGTCCACTACCGAATCGAAGAACCCGCCGAAGCGTGTCACCTGATTGGTCGCTCGAGCCACGCGCCCGTCCACCATGTCGAACAAGCCCGCGCCGATAATGATGTACCCCGCCAGGCGGAACTCGCCCCGCGCCAGGTACCACGCCGCGAAGATATTGATCACCAGGCCTAGGGCGGTCAGGACGTTCGGATGGATCTTCGACAGGGCCAGCCCGCGAACAATTGCGAGCAGGATCTTGTTGCCGCCCTTACCGATAGCGCTTGTAATACTCATCGAACGTCCCAACTCCGCCTGCGATTCAGGCTGCGTCGTGGATAGTGGCGAGTGTCAGGACTTCCATCTCCCGCACACCATCCGGAATCTGTATCTTTACGGTATCGCCAACCTGCTTGCCGAGCAACGCCTTGCCGATCGGCGACGAGGTCGAAATCAACCCCTTCGTCACGTCCGCGTCCTCGCTCGTCACCAGCTTGTAGTCGATCTCGATGTCTTTCGTCAGGTCCAGAACGCGGATCGACGAACCCAGGCCGATACGATCCTTGGGGATCTTCGTCATGTCGATCATCGACACTTCGCGGAGACGCGAACGAAGCTGGCCCAGCCGGGCGTTTACCAGCCCCTGCCGTTCCTTCGCCGCGTGGTACTCCGCATTCTCGCTCAAGTCGCCCAACTCCCGCGCGCGCAGGATCTCCTTCGGCAGTTCGTGGTGGAACTCGTGCTCCAGTGCAGCGATTTCGTCTTGCAGTTTCTTCTTGAGCTCTTCCATGACAAAAACGAATGGGCGCCGGGTGCTTGAAAAGACTCCCGGCGCTCTCCCTCTATTGTACCCCTTTGAGTTGCCGGTCGAACCACGCAAAGGCGTCGTTCTGCATTTCCAGGTTGAAGATATGCGCTACGTCATAGAAACGGGAGGAGAAAGCGTCCGCCGCTCCCGCCTTGCGATACACCGCCTCCAGCTTCTTCACCGATTCCTCCATCCCCGACAGCGGGAACAGTCCGTCCTTGCGGCATTGCAACACCAACAGAGGCTTTGGCACGCGCAGCGCCGCGATGTCCGGCAAATCCATCCGCGCGTGAACATGCGGGATGAAGTGCACAAACGAATGCGTATCCAGGTGTGACCGGATCATCGGCTTCACCGTCGACATAAAGCCCGCCACGCACGCCGCCTTGATCCGCGGATCGAGCCCGCACAACATCAGCGAACGGTACCCGCCCATCGACACGCCGACCGACCCGATACGAGACGCATCCACCTCCGGGCGCGACTCCAGGTAATCCACCGATCGCATGTCGTCCCACGCCACAACGCCCGGCCACGTCGTCCCCGCATACGCCAGCGCCTTCACGATCGTCGATTCCCGCGTCCGGCATCGTTGGTTCAACTGCTGCATGACCTCGGCCGTGTACTTCGACCGGTCGTCGCCGTACTTGGCCATATCGTCCGCCATCACGATGCGCCGCTCGCCGAAGGGAAACGCGTCGATCGTCAACACCGCGTACCCGCGCCTCGCGAACTCGGTCGCCGTAGGACGGCCTTCGTAATTTTCCAGATGGTATTTCTCGAGCATCGGCAGCATCTTGCCGGGTGCGAACGCCGACACTTTCTCTTTGCCGAAGACGAACCATCCGCCATGCGAATGCAAATCGACAATCGCCGGAATCTTGCCTTTGCGATTCTTCGGTAGATGCACAAACGCCGGAACCCGGAACTGTTCGCAAGTCGAAAACAGGACCTTCTCCCGGATCACATCGCCAAGATCCTCGGTGGACACGACTTCGGGCCGCAGCGGCACGCGCTTCGGGGCAAACGCCAGCGCCTCTGTCGCAACCTTCAGCGCTTCTTTCCGGTATTCGACCGGCGACTTCCAGCGTGGATGCAAAAACGACATGTCATACTCGCCCTTGCGAGCATTGGCCAGGCTTTCGATCAACGGATACACAGATCCCATGTCCTGCGCCGACGCGACCGCGGCGGCAGAGAACAGCGACATCCATTCACGGCGTGATATGGGCATTACTTAATACAATAAGGGAGAATGCGCGCTCTGAACCGCGCCAAACTCCTTTGGTCCTACTTGCGGAGGTCCCCCGTCACTGGCGGACTCCCTGTGGAATACATCGTGGAGACAACGGCCAAGTGCAATCTGTACTGTCCGATGTGCCCCCGCGAAACCCACCCGCAACCCAAGGAAGATATGGCGGACACGATCTTCGACCGCCTGGTGCAGGACGCCCGTTCCACCGGCGAGCACATGATGCTCATCGGCCTCGGCGAACCTCTGCTGGACCCCAAGATCTTCGACCGTATCGAGTACTGCGACAAGCACGGCGTCTCGACCCTGCTGTCCACCAACGGCGTCCTTCTCGAAGGCAAGAACGCCGACAAATTGCTCGCCTCAAAGCTCGAACACGTCACCTTCAGCTTCGACGGCTCCAAGCCCGAATCCTTCGAGTTCTACCGCAAAGGCGCCAAGTTCAACCGCGTCCGCGACAACTTCATCGACTTCGCCCGGCGCAAGCACGAAACCGGAGCCAAGATCCAAATCGTCGTGCAAATGGTCCGCCTCGAAAAGAACTGGGACGAAGTGGACGAGTTCCTGGACTTCTGGAGCAAGATCCCCGGCGTCGACCAGGTTCGCGTCAAGAACGACGAAACCAACCTCCTGCAGCCCGAAGGCGGCCACGCCCCGGAGGATTGGAAGCATCCCTGCCACTACCTCTGGCGCGGACCCGTCTACATCAAGCACAACGGCGACGTCTATCCGTGCTGCCAAAGCTACATGCTGGACGGCGCGCCCGTGGGACGCGTCGGCGAGGCCCCACTCCAAGAGATCTACGATTCGCCGGAAATGCAGCGCATGCGAACGCTCCACGCCGCGGGCCGCGGTGGCGAAATCGACATCTGCGCCAAGTGCTTCACCACCATCCCGCATCCGCTGCTCGTCACCGGAAGCCTGCTGCTGCACGGCAAGTGGGTACGCAAAGCGCTGCCCGCCGTCGAACGTTTCGTCAACCTCTCCAAAGGAGGCTGGATCCGAAAGCTGCTTACGCCGCCTTCAAAGACGCAACCCGCCGCCGCCGCAAAACCGGAACTCGTCCAGATCACGTTGCCCAAGCCCGAGCCCAAACAGCCTGTGCAAAACTAGAAATTGTAGAAAGCAGTTTCTTGTGAAGTACGCCTT
>JAFDVT010000353.1 GCA_018268875.1 Acidobacteriota bacterium | reverse complement strand
GGCGATCTTCAGGAATCCCAGGACGTTGGAATAGTAAGCCACCGTCGCCTCGACGTCCGCCACCCGAAGCACCGGCGCCACCCGCAACATCGCCGGCGGCTGCAGGAACGCCTTGACGATCGCGATCGTTTCCGCCAGCGGGATGTCGCCGCGAAGCACCAGGTCCGCATGCTGGGACGACGGCACGACGTACTGTTCCGCCATCGGACGGACGGTTTCCGCGTATTGGCGCTCGATGTCCGGCACCGTACGCCCGCGCTCCACAACGTCACGTTCCTTGCGGCGTTCGTAGCACACGCCATCCGGCGTTTCGATAAAGATCTTGGCGGCCAGATGTTCCCGCACCCGCTCGTCGTGAAGCGCGAACAAACCTTCCAGAATGATGTACTTGGCGGCCGGAATCGGCTTGGTCTCGCGCGACCGCGTGTGCGTCGCAAAAATGTAGATCGGCTCCTCGATGCGTTCGCCGCGCGCCAGCGCCGCCACATGTTGGGCGATCAAATCCCAGTCCAACGACTCGGGGTGATCGAAGTTCCGCTTGCCACGATCCGCCAAAGGCACATCGTCCATCGCAAAATAGTAGGAATCCAGCGACACAACGGAGGGGCTTCCGGGAAGCCACGACGCCAGTTGGCGGGCAATCTCGCTCTTGCCCGCGCCGCTGCGGCCGGCAATCCCGATCAGGAACGGTTTCACAGCTTTTTAGTATGCGCTATCCGGAGGCGGCCGTTTTGCGCGCCACTGTTTGCCAATAGTGGCTCTGTTTCAACTTTATTTAGCGACGGAGACGGCGCCGCGAATATCATAGAGACAATAGGATGCCGAAGTCGGGAACCCCAAATGGCGGAACAAAAGAGCTGGAGCGGACCAAAAGTGTCACGGAAGTCCGCGAACCGCCAATGTACAAAGTGATCCTGTTGAACGATCACTACACGTCGATGGAATTCGTCGTCCTCGTTTTGGAGGGCGTTTTCAACAAAAGCTCGTCTGAAGCGTATGCCATTATGCTCTCGGTTCACAAAGCTGGCCGGGGCATTGCCGGAACTTACACCCGCGAAGTGGCCGAAACAAAATTGGCCACCGTCACACACATGGCGCGCAAGCAGGGATTTCCGCTGCAATGTGTAATGGAACCTATGTAGCTGTACGTTCATCTAAGTGGTAGGTCACATCCATGTTTGACAAAGCCGCAGAGCGGTCGATTGAGCGCGCGACGGAATCCGCAAAGGAGCGCCGTCACGAGTACGTGTGTCTCGAACACCTGTTGTTCGCAATCATCGAAACCGAGGATGGGGCCAAACTTCTGGGCGATCTTGGAGCCCAGATTGGCGCTTTGAAAGAGAAGCTGGAACGCTTCTTCCACGACAAGCTCGACACCGTGCCGCCGCGCCGCCGGTATGAGCCGTCGCACACCGTCGCGTTTCAACGCGCGGTGGAAAACGCCATTGTCCACATCGAGTTTTCGAGCGCCAGCAAGCTCACCGTCGGTGATCTTTTGGCCTCTATCCTGAACGAATCCGATAGCCACGCCGCCTTTTTCCTGAACGAACAGGGCGTCACTCGGCTCAAGGTTCTGGAACACATTTCGCACGGCGCCCGCGCCACCGAAGAACCGCTTTCCGGCGGCGCCCTGGGCGGCGATTCCGAGGACGGTCCGCAGCAGACGCCGCAGCAACTGCTCAAGCAGTACACCCAGGACCTGAACCAGAAGGCCCGCGATGGCCGTGTCGATCCGTTGATCGGCCGCGAGAGCGAAATCGAACGAGCCATCCAGGTCCTGGCGCGCCGTAACAAGAACAACCCGCTGTTTGTCGGCGACCAGGGCGTCGGCAAGACGCACCTCGTCGAGGGCATCGCCCAGCGCATCGTCGACGGCAAGGTGCCCGCGCGCCTCAAGCACCTCCACATTTACTCGCTGGAAATGGGTTCGCTCATCGCCGGGACCCGCTACCGTGGCGACTTCGAACAGCGCCTCAAGGGCATCATCCAGGCGCTGGAAGCCATCGACGGAGCCGTCCTGTTCCTGGACGAGATCCACACCATCGTGGGCGCCGGCGCAACCTCCGGCGGCAACCTCGACGCGGCCAACATTCTGAAACCCATCCTGACCGGCGGCAAGATCCGCTGCGTCGGCTCCACTACGTTTGAGGAGTACAAGCAGTACTTCCAAAAGGACCGCGCCCTGGCGCGCCGCTTCCTCAAGATCGAGATCCTGGAACCTTCGATCGCCGACACGATCAAGATCCTGGAAGGACTGCAGTCGCGCTTTGAAGCGCATCACGGCGTCAAGTACACGCCTGAGGCGCTGAAGACTGCCGCCGAACTCGCCGGCAAGTACATCAACGAACGCCTGCTGCCCGACAAGGCCATCGATGTCATCGACGAAGCGGGCGCGGTGGTCGGCCTCAGCGGCGGCAAGGAAGTGGACGCGCTCATGGTCGAACAAATCGTCGCCAAGATCGCCAAGATCCCGGAAAAGACGGTTTCGACCTCGGACAAGGACCGCCTCCGCAACCTCGAACCGGAACTCAAAACCGTAGTGTTCGGCCAGGACAACGCCATCGCCGCCATCGCCAAGTCGATCCGGCGTTCGCGCGCGGGCCTCGGGCAGGACCAAAAGCCCGTCGGCAGTTTCCTGTTCGTCGGACCGACCGGTGTCGGCAAAACCGAACTCTGCAAGCAGCTCGCCAAGACGCTGGGCATCGAAATGCTCCGCTTCGACATGAGCGAGTACATGGAAAAGCACGCCGTCGCACGCCTTATCGGCGCGCCTCCCGGCTACGTCGGCTTTGAGCAGGGCGGCCTGCTCACCGACGCGATCATCCGCCATCCCCACGCCGTCCTGCTGCTCGACGAGATCGAAAAGGCCCATCCGGACCTGTTCAACATCCTGTTGCAGGTGATGGACAACGCCTCGCTCACCGACACCAGTGGACGCAAAGCGGACTTCCGCAACGTGATCCTCATCATGACCTCGAACGCCGGCTCCGAAGGCCTCACCGGCAAGGGCATCGGCTACCACGAACGCAGCGCCAAGCAGGACATGAGCGCCGTCGAACGTTCGTTCCGCCCCGAGTTCCGCAACCGATTGGACATGATCGTCAAGTTCCAGCCGCTGCCGAACGAGGTGGTGGAAAAGATCGTCGACAAGTTCGTGGACGAGATCCGCGCCAAGGTGAAGGAACAGAACGTCACCATCGACCTGACGCCCGAGGCTCGGACGTGGCTTGCCCGCAAGGGCTACAGTCCGCAGTTCGGCGCGAGGTCCATTGGACGCCTCGTGCAATCGGAACTCAAGGATGCGCTGGCGGACGAACTGCTATTCGGCAAGCTGTCGGAAGGCGGCACGGCCACGGTGGACATCGAAAACGATGCCATCGTGATCCGGTACGCCGCCTGACTGGGGCGCTAGCCCTTCGTCGCGATCACGATCTTTTCGGGAGACGGCGGAGCGTCGTGAACGGCCGCCGGCTGGAAGCCAGCTTCGCGGCACATGGCGTCCAGTTCGCGGAACGTGTAGGCGTCACCGGACGGCGTGGCGGCAAGCATGGTAAGTGCAAAGCCCGCCGCTTCCGGAGGCGTCACGCGATCGTCGTTCGGAACAAACTCCAGAATCACGGCCTTGCCGCCTGGCTTCAACGCCTTGTGTACCTTCCGAAGCAGGTCGACGTTGGTGGCATGGTCGAAATGATGCAGGAAGTTCGTCAGCAGCACAACGTCGTAGTCTGAGCCATATTCGATCTCAAACGCGTTGCCGGAGACCAGATGATAGCGGCCGGCTTCGACGCCGAATTGCGCCGCATGTTGCTGTGCGACTTCCAGAACCTTCGGCCAGTCCAGCGCGTAAATCTGGGCAGCTGGATTGCGCTGCGCGATCATGATGCCGAACAACCCGTGTCCGGCGGCGATGTCCAGCACCTTGAGCGAGCCGCTGTTCGCCACCAGGTCCGCGATCTTCTGCGCCGCGGGCATCATCATGGGCATCATGCCCTTGGCGAAATCCACCCAGGCGGGATGCGAATCGGATACGGAACCTTGCCCCTCGAGGGCGGTTCCCCCTTTGCGGACCGCCTCGGCAAGCGTCTCCATCGCACGGCGCTGCGTTTCGTGCATCAGGAACGGCACCGCGTTACCGAGGTACGCCGGTGCGCCCGCAACCAGGAAGGTCGCGGCGTCTGGCGACAGTCCGTAGACGCCGTCCGCCGTCTTGGTGAGGAACCCGTCGATGGTCAGGTAGTCCGCCAGGATGCGGATGCCGCGTTCGGAGGCACGGCAGGCGCCCGCCAGAGCCTTCACGGTGTTCGAACCTTTGGCGATCGCCGTGAAGACGCCCAGCTCCAGCGCGGCTTTCAGAGCCTCCGCCTGTTGCATGCCGCGCAGCGTGTCGAAGATCCGGATCGGCGAGACGTTCATCGCGTTAAGACTCCTTACTAG
>JAFDVT010000352.1 GCA_018268875.1 Acidobacteriota bacterium | reverse complement strand
TTCCCAGTTGATGGTGGAGAAGGGAATCACGCCCTTGGCGAAGAATTCGTCCATGAACGTCTTCATGCGGAAGGGCTGGCCTTTGCGCGCCGAAGCCGCCGCGTAATCCGCGATCAGCCGTTCGAACTCCAACTTGCCCGACAGGTACGTGGTGCCATAGCCGGGCTGGTGCGCGTAAATGCCCAAGTCCACCCAGATGGTGCTGCCGTTGGGATTGAACCAGCGGTTGGGCGTCGTGTCGACGATGTACTTCTTGGCCTGGTCGAGCGTGAATTCGCCACTGTGGAACTTCAGGTCCGCAATGCCGCGGATGGCGCGCACGGCGATCATCACCTGAATCAGTTCCTGCGCGCGAGGCCGCTGGTCGAGCAAGCCCGCCTGCGTCAGCGTCTCTTCCCAAGCCGTCGCAAAGCCTTCGGACCGGCCCATCCAGATGTTGTACAGCAGCCGCGAACTGCGCACCGGGCTTGGATGCGGCTCGCGATCGAGGCGCTGCTTTTCGAGCCAGTGCACCATGTGGCATTTCATCGGCACCGAGTCGCGATACTCGACGTTCGAAAAGATGTCGAGCGCGGCCGGTTCCACCAGACGGCGAACGGGACGCAGGCGGTTGAGGTTCATGTAATCGGGCACCGTAAAGATGTCCTGCTTGCGCAGGAAGTCCATGAAGTAGTCGATGGCCTGGTCGTTGCGCTGATTCAGTTCCTCAAGCGAGGACGCGACTTTCAGTTCCGGCAGTTGGCGGTTGCGGTTGCGCAGCATTTGGAGCGTCGAAAGCGATCGCGCGAGTTCCCGCTCCATCGACTGCAACAGCGTCTGCCACGTGTAGTTCGACAAGTGGACATGCTTCAGATGCCAGTTGTAATTCTCGAGGCCCAAGGGCTTTGTAGCCGGCGCTTTCTTCACGCCCGCTTCCAGCCACGTCACGAACTCCGACGTCGCTTTGGCGGCAGCTTTGGCAGCGGTCGCGAGGTCGGGATGCTGTGCCGCGTTCTGTTCCGCAAGCTGTTCGAGCGTGCGAACGTCGCCCTGGCGGAACCAGATGCCGAGCGTCCACAAATCCTTGTTCGGTTCGGTGAGGTTGTGCCTCGCCTGGGCCATCAGCTTGGGCACGGCCAAGAGCTTGGTGCGTACGTCCGCCGCGTCGCCTGCCGACAGCGGCATCTTGTACTTCCAGAGTTCGAGCACGCCGTACACGTGCGGTCCCTCATGCAACGGCGTATCGGATTCGGCGGCCTTTACCGCGCTATAGAAAAACGGCGCGCGCGACCACGGGCGAAGCACGCGATGGTCGAACTCCAGGCCGTTCATTTCCGCGCGAATCAGGTTGTAGTCGATCTTTTCCGCAGTCGTCCACCTGGAGATGTCGAACGCGGCCAACTTCTGCTGCCAGCCTTTGAGAGCGGCGTACTGCTTTTTCATCGCGGCGGCCGAATAATCGGGCACGCCGTCCACCATCACCGGATGTTGGAACTCGCGCCAGTCCCGGTAGAACTGGACGAGTTCGGAATGCGTGGACGGCGCGGCCGCGCTGAGCGCGACGGGTAAAGCCAGGAGTAGCGGCAGCAGAAGTTGGGGACGCATCGTATTTTGAGGTGCTTCCTACAGCTTTCCGTAGAGGACCAGCAAGCGGCCCCAGGCTTTTTCGGCGAGCGCTTCGTTGTAGACGCGAGAGTCCGGCGGGCACCACCCGTGGGCCGCTTCGTACACTTCGATTTCCGCGTTCAGCTTCGCCTTGGCGAACGTGTCCTTCAGCGTGTCTTTGTCGGTCGGCGACCGCTGGTCGTCATTCTGGGCGATCGCGACCAGAAAGTTCGCCTTGGTGGCGGCGGCCTGGTTGTGCGGGCTATTGGGTTCGTTGCCGCGCACGAGTCCACCACCGTGGAACGACGCGACGCCTCCCACACGATCGGGAACCGCGGCAGCGGTACGGAACGCGATGGGGCCGCCCATGCAATAACCCTGCGTACCGATCTTGCGGTTCTTGGCAACGGAAGCCTGCTGGTCGAGCCAGCCGACAAACGCCTTGGCATCGGTCATGTGGGTGCCTTCGTTGAGCACCTGGGCGAACTTGCGCACGTCGTCAATCGGGGTAGTGGAGGCGCTTTCGGCCACTTGTCCTTTTTTGGACCGGTAGAACGGATTCACCACCAGAACGGAGTAGCCGGATTCGGCGAGCCTCTTGCCCATTTGCCGCATGGCGGGGCGAAGTCCAAAGATATCGGGCCACAGCAGCACGCCTGGCGCGGATCCGGTGGCGGGGTGCACAAAATAGGCGTCCGCTTCGCCGTCGGGAGTCTTGATGGTGACGTCGGATTCCTTGACGGTAACGGCGTTGGCGGTGGGCGGAAGCATCATCGTGACGCCTCCGGCGCCCAACAGCATGCCAAATTGTTTTCGGGTTA
The DNA here is from genome assembly GCA_018268875.1 of Acidobacteriota bacterium. GTDB lineage: Bacteria > Acidobacteriota > Terriglobia > Bryobacterales > Bryobacteraceae > F-183. The sequence goes on along the minus strand of JAFDVT010000352.1, from coordinate 881 downwards.
CCAGGCCGCGAGCAATATACTCTTTCTCGTCCTGGTCAAAATGGTCCTGATCGCACATGGTGGGATTCGCCTCCTGAAAATGGCCGGAAAACCGGGCCTGCGGTACGTTGCTCAGGTATTTTATCCCGAAGTTGAGCGATATAAGTTATTGCTTATATAACTACTGACTGATGTTCTAGCGCGATGGATATCGACGTTTGCGTTATATCGGGGCGGTGGCGCGTTCCGTGGAAACCGCCTTCATCAAGGCGCTTGCCTCGCTGGCTGCTGCCCGTATCCGGCGATCTGCGCTTGGGCGGCCGCTATCAGTTGGAAGGCAATGCCAGTGGACGGATTACCGCATGCGATCCTCCGGACGGAGTTCCGGAAAAAGCAGCGAAAGCCCAGGCGGATCGCACATTTGCCTTCTACACTGGTACTGGTAAATCTCCTTCTTAGGAACACCGTGCCGCCGCAGCAGCAGCAACAGCAACAACAACATGCTTTGGACGTCCTCGGCGACCCGGTTCGCCGCCGCATCCTGGAGATCCTCGCCGCCTCCGGAGAATGCGCGGCGGGGACGGTGGTGGAAGCTATCCAGCGCGAGTTCGGGATCTCGCAAGCTGGCGTGTCCCAGCATCTGAAGGTCCTGCGCGAAAGCGGTTTTGCGCAGGTTCGGGTGGAAGGAACACGCCGCGTCTATTCGGTAGATTCGGCGCCTTTCCGGGACATCGACTCCTGGCTGGAACAGTTCCGCGGGTTCTGGGGCGGGAAGCTGAATGCGCTGACCAAAGAGATCGCGCGCGGCAAGCGGGACCGGAGCCGCTAGGTAATGTTTTTGCAAGGTTTCAATCCGGTCGCATAAAACAGCCTTACACTGACATTGCTTGCCGGGAACGAAC
>JAFDVT010000351.1 GCA_018268875.1 Acidobacteriota bacterium | reverse complement strand
GGGTTTTATTCCCACTCGCACAGCACCTGGAACGCGCTCGTCGGCGCGGACACCGAACGCACCGAAGGCTATTCGACGGACATTCTGTTCCCGACGGGCCAGCGCTTCGGAGGCGGTTCGCGACTGCAACACGGCGTGTTCACGCAGTTGAACGCGGGGCTCGGACCCGTGCGATTCTTCGGCGGCGCGAGGCATCATGTCACGGGCACCGGCCGGAACTTCTTCAGTCCTTCGGGCGGCGTGAGCGCGGGCAAAGGCATCTGGCGTGTACGCGGCAGCGTCTACCGCAGCTTCCGCAATCCCACGCTGAACGAGCTGTATCGCGAGTTCCGCGCGGGCAACACCGCGACGCTCGCCAATTCCCTGCTGCGGCCGGAAACGTTGTTCGGCGCGGAGTTCGGCGTGGACGCGGTGGGCGAGACGCGCCGCTTTAGCGCCACGGCGTACCGCAATCAGATGCGCGACGTGATCACCAACGTGACACTGACGACGACGCCGACGCTGATCACACGGCAGCGCCAGAACGCCGCCTCCGCCCTGACGCGCGGGCTGGAACTATCGGCCCGGCAAACCTGGCGGCAATTCACCGCCGATGCGTCGTACCTGTACGCGGAATCCCGCTTTGCCGCCGGCGAGCGCGTGCCGCAGATTCCGAAACATCAAGGGAACGCGCAGATCAATTATCTTTGGAAGGGTACGCTCGCGTCGGTAGGGGTCCGCAGCTTTTCGTCGCAATTCGAAGACGACCGCAATACATTGCTGCTGCCCGGGTTCGCGAGCGTGCAACTGGCCGTCCGGCAACGATTGGTCAAACGGCTATCGTTCACCGCCGCCTTTGAGAATCTTCTGGATCGACAGTATTTGACTGGTCTCGGAGTTGTGCCCAACATTGGTCCCCCACGGTTGGTGCGCGCTGGTTTACGCTGGGGACTGTAGCCTACAATAGTTGAAATTGAATGATCGAAGTTAGCTTGAACAACAACCGGCTCCTGAAGGTTGTAGAGGGAGATATCACAAAAATTCCGGTGGATGCCATCGTAAACGCGGCCAATAGCGGTTTATCGGGAGGCGGCGGCGTAGATGGCGCGATACATAAAGCGGGCGGACCACAGATTATGGGGGAACTGAATGCGATCCGCGCCAAAATCAAGAACCTGCCCACCGCCAAAGCGGTGGTGACAACGGCCGGCAATCTTCCCGCGAAATTTGTCTTCCACGCGGTGGGTCCGGAATATCAGGATGGCGAATCGGGCGAGCCGGAATTGCTGGCCGATACCTATCGCGAATGCCTGCGCCTGGCCGACCTGAACAATGCCAAAACTGTCAGCTTTCCGTGCATTAGCGCGGGCGTCTACGGCTACCCCATGGCCGAAGCCGCGGAAATTGCTTTGACCGAAGTCATGGATTACCTGGGACGGCCGCAAACCAAAGTCGAACAGGTGATTCTGGTTGTGTTTGGAAAGTCCAACTACGGCACCTACGTTCGCGTGATGCGCGAGATGGACCTCACCGAGTAGTTTTTATTCGATAATCAGCAGCGTTTCGCCCACGGCCACCGTCGCACCGGCGTCCACACGGACTTCAGCTACGGTACCCGCCTTGGGCGATTTCATTTCATTCTGCATTTTCATCGCTTCGACGACGACAAGCCCCTGCCCTGCTTCGACGGCGTCGCCCGCCTGCACAAGTACCCGAACCACCTTGCCGGGCATCGGCGCATTGATATTCTGGCGGCCTGCCGCGCCCGCTCCAGCGCCTCGCGCCGCGCGTTCCCGAGGGTCGCGCAAAGTCACCGCATGCGTACGCCCGTTGACGCCCACGTTCCACGCTCCCGCCATGCCGGGAGCCGGGTTCACGCGCATTTCGATGCTTGCGCCGTTGGCCGTCAACACCGAGTACACACCCGGTTCCACCTCGACGACGGACGCGCCGTCGAGCACTGCCTGCGGGTCAAGCGGACGTTCCACGCCGTCCACGGTAGCGATCCATTTCATGAGCGATGCAACCTCGCACGGCCTTGTTCCAGCCATTTCGATTTCTGTGTCGATGAGGGAAGCTCGACGGGCTGCTTACTTCGCGAATGCAGCCATGCCACCGCCGCCGCGAGTTCGGCCGTATCCTCATCCGGGCCCGGGGTGTTCGCCCGTTCCAGGAACTCGACAATAAAGCCCGTATGCAGCGCGCCCTCGCGAAACGGATGGTCCCGCAACAGCGCATCGAAAAACGCAATGTTCGTCTTGATCCCAGCGATCGAGGTCTCAGCCAGCGCGCGAATCATTCGATCGATGGCCAGTTCCCGCGTCTCGGCCCAGGTCGCAAGCTTTGCCAGCAACGGGTCGTAATCCATGGGCACGGTCCAACCGGGATAGACGCCGGAATCAAGCCGAATCCCAGGGCCCGACGGCAGGCTCAGCTGCTGGATCCGGCCCGGCGACGGCAGAAAGTTCGCATCCGGATCTTCGGCGTACAAACGGCATTCCATCGACCAGCCGTTCCATTTCACGTCTTCCTGGCGGACCGTGAGACGTTCCCCGGCGGCGATGCGCAACTGCCAGTGCACGAGGTCCATCGACGTTACCAGTTCGGTTACCGGATGCTCCACTTGCAGGCGCGTGTTCATCTCCAGGAAGTAGAACGCGCCGCTGTCATCGGCAAGAAATTCCACGGTGCCCGCGTTGTAGTAACCAGCGGCTTTGGCCACCAGCACGGCGGCCGCGCCCATCCGTTCGCGCATGCCGGGGATACTGGTCACCAGCGGCGACGGGCATTCCTCAATCACTTTCTGATGACGGCGCTGAACCGAACATTCGCGCTCGCCCAGGTGGATCATATGGCCGTGCTGGTCGCCCAGAACCTGGATTTCCACGTGGCGAGGCCGGAGGATGGCCTTCTCGATATACACTTCGGAGTTCTTGAAGGACCGCTCGGCTTCGGACGACGCATCGCGCAACGCACCCGCCAGTTCGGCTTCCGAATGCACAAGGCGCATGCCTTTGCCGCCGCCTCCAGCGGCCGCCTTCAACATCACCGGGTAACCGATGGTCGCGGCGATCTGCCTGGCTTGTTCGGCGTCCCGCAAAGCCTCCGACGTACCCGGGACCACCGGCGCGCCCGCCGCTTCGGCGATCTTTCGCGCAGCAGTCTTCGAACCCATGGCTCGAATCGCCGAAGCCGACGGCCCGATAAACGTGATGCCCGCATCCGCGCAGGCCTGCGCAAACTCCGCGTTCTCTGACAGGAAACCGTAACCGGGGTGGATGGCGTCGGCGCCCGTTCGCGAGGCCGCATCCAGGATCTTGCCGCTGTTTAGGTAGCTTTCGCTCGACAGCGCGGGACCTATGCCAACCGCCTCGTCGGCCATGCGAACATGCAGCGAATTGCGATCGACATCGGAGAAGACGGCGACGGACGGAATGCCGCGTTCCCGCAGGGCGCGTATGACGCGTACGGCAATTTCGCCACGGTTGGCGACCAGGACCTTACGGAACATTTAAGACGAATGGTATCGCTATTTGCTGGTAGCGGGGACGGTCAAAAGATAGCTGGTGCGCGCCGGTCCAGGGACTTCTTTTTTCAGCGCCAGATCGGTGCGGCCAAGCGACATCCAGGCGCCCGCATACAGCACCATGGCCACCGCCGCGGTGCCCGATTCGACGTCCACCACCGCTCCGTTGCCGGGTACAAACGGCCGCCGCAGCGACATCGACAGCGTACGCAGCAGGTTGCGAATATGCGTCTTGCGATCCTCGTTCGATCGCGCGACGATGCCTTGCAGGACAAACCGGAAGACGTCGATCCGTTCGTCGTAACGCTTGGCAAAGCCCGTTCGCAGCAGGCAGTCCGACATGCGGCGGGCGATGTCCATGGCCGCGTGGGAATTGCCGCGCACCTGCGCCGCGTCCTCCTGAAACTGGCTGAACATGCGGTCCAGCGCCGGATCCGCGGGGTAATTTTCGTATGGCTTGCCGTCTTCGTGAACAGGAAAGCTGCGCAGCGTCAGAACCTGATGCATGGCGCCCGCCTGTTCGAGGCTGCGGATAAGCGCTTCGACAAACGGCAGCGCGGAACTGTACCACTGTCCGTCCGCTTTGCAGATGTCCGGCGCGTCCCAGGGCAGAATCAGGTCCGCGACGATCGCGCCGCCGCCGTTGGCCTTGGCCGGAACCCATTCGCTGGCAAGCGGGCGGTCGGTTCCCCAGGAATCGTAGGCGCGAGCGTAGAACGCCGTCTTGCCGGCGGCTTGCCCGTCGCGCAACACGCCCTGAAAGCGGCCGGAAAGATCGGTGTCGGTTCGATACACCTCCGCGATCCCCTGGCTGCCGTTCATGGCTCCCAAGGCGACGGGTGCGAATGCGACTTTTTTGCCCGATTGATAGCAGACAGTTCCATCGAACTGCCACGAGCTCATGAGGTCCCCCTCGAACAGACTAGCGCGAACCGCGGTCGAAATGGATCACCCGGTTACCATAACTACGAATGGATAGCCGCGCTACGAAGATCGTCGCCACTTGCGGACCTGCTACGGATGGCGAGGGGATGATCGAACAATTGCTGCGTGCCGGCGTGAATGTGTTCCGGATGAACGCATCGCACGGCAACGCCGCGGATCGCTTTGCCCGCATCCGAAAGATTCGCGAGGTTTCTCGCGCCATGGACGTCCGTTGCGGCGTCCTGCTGGACCTGCAAGGACCGAAAATTCGCCTGGGCCGCTTTGAAGGCGGCGCCGCGATGCTCGAAACCGGGGCGACGTTCACCATCACGACGGAGAAGCTGTTGGGCAATGCGAAGATCGCCTCGACGGTGTATGAGAACTTCGCGAAAGACGTCAAGCCCGGTGACCGTGTCCTGCTGGCCGACGGCGCGGTGACGCTGAAAGTTCTGACCACCAACGGCACGGAAGCTTCGCTCGAGGTCGTTTCCGGCGGCCCCATCAGCGATCGCAAAGGCATCAACCTGCCGGGCATCGCCGTCAGCACACCGTCGCTGACCGAAAAAGACATCGAAGACCTGGACGGCGGCCTCGAGGCCGGCATCGACATGGTGGCGATCTCGTTTGTGCGCGACGGCAACGACGTGTCGCGCTTGCGAGACTATCTGACGTCCAAAAACCAGGCCCACCTGCCCATCGTCGCCAAGATCGAAAAGCCGGAGGCGTGCCTCGCTCTTGCGGGCATCATTCGCGAGTCGGACGGCATCATGATCGCGCGCGGCGACCTGGGCGTGGAACTCGCGCTCGAAAAGGTTCCCGCCGTGCAAAAGATGGCGATCGAAAAGGCTCGCGCGGCCGGAAAGTTCATCATCACCGCGACGCAGATGCTGGAATCGATGATCGAAAATCCGTATCCGACGCGCGCCGAAGTGAGCGACGTTGCCAACGCGATTTACGACGGCACCGACGCGGTGATGCTTTCGGCGGAGACCTCCGCTGGCAAGTTTCCGCTGGAGGCCGTGCGCACCATGGCTCGCGTGGCCGAAGAAACCGACCGCGAAATCCGCAAGCAGGGGTACCGGCCGTTCGACGTCACCGGAGGCGCGGACTACGCGACCATCATCGCGGAATCGTCGTACCGGATGGCAAAGGCGGCGGGCGTAAGCGGCATCGCGGTGTTCACGACGTCGGGCTACTCGGCGCGGCGCATCGCGAGCTTCCGGCCACCGGTTCCGGTGTACGCGTTTACGGCCAGCGAAGACGTCGCGCGGCAGATGGTGGCGTTATATGGCGTGAAGCCGATTGTGGCGCCGCTGGTGCAATCCACCGACAAGATGCTCGAGCAGGTGGACGCGCTGTTGAGCGACCAGGGGGAACTGGTGAGCGGCGACAGTGTGGTGTTTGTCGCCGGACAGCCGATCGGCCAGAAAGGCACCACCAACCTGCTGAAGCTGCATCGCGTGGGCGAACTGATCGCCGCCGGTTAACGGCCGATCAGGACCACGGGCGAAAGACATTCGGCGCGTTCCAGGAACGCGTCGATCGATTCGCCGGTTTGCGCTTCGGTGGCCGCGCCGGTTAACTGCACGTCCGCGTAGACAAGTTCTTTGGCGAGCGTGAGCTTGTATTCGCCGGAAAGCCACAGCGAAATCTGATGGGCGCGCGATTCGGCGTTGTCGAGCGGGCAGTCGAAAAACAGCAGCAGGAACGTGGACGGATCCCATTGCCCGACGACGTCGCGAGGCCGGATCTGTTCGCCCAGGCGTTCGTAGGCGGTCTTCATCAGAAGATTCATGCCGGGCTGCCCGTGTTCCTCGCGGAAGCCGGAAAATTCGTGAACACCCAGTTTGAGGATGCAGAACTGGCGATCCGTCTGCAGCGCGACGCGGATCCGGTGTTCCATCTCGCGGCGCGTGAAAGCGCCGGTAATCGGGTCCAGCGTGGTGATTTCTTCGGTTTCGCGGCGGGTAGCTTCAAACGCGGCGAGTTCGTCGCGAAGTTCCGCGTGGCTCAGGGCGCTGTCTTCGCGGTAGGTTTCCGTAAGCTGCGTGAGCGCCATGGCGATCTTGGCCGTATGCTCGCGAATTTCCGCCGGATTGTCGACGGTGGCCACGGACTGCAGCTTTCGCGTCACCTCGGCCAGCAGTTCCAGATACGAACGGTCCCGCGCCGCGTACAGTTCGGCGGTTCGCTGGGCTAGGTCATACAACTTGGCGGTTTGCTGGCGGCGGCGGTCCGAATTTTCCTTGGCGCGACGGCCGAAATCGCGAACCGTGGATTCGAGCACCGTCTGCGCCTCATCCAGGGCTTGCCGTTGCGGACTAAACGCAAGTCGGCGGCGTAGCCGCAACAACGTTTCCTGCACGCCCGCGCCGAGCGGGGGGCAAACCTCCGCGGCGCAACGCCCGGTTACCCGCAAAGCTTCCAGGTACGCGTTGGAAAGGGCCAGTTCGGTGTCAGTGGGTGTAGGTTCCGGTTGCATGCGGATAGAATGCTCTCTCCGCTCTATCGGCAGACTTCCCGCTTTTCCTTAGGCGCGTTCCGGCGTGTACGTTAGCTCAACAACACTGCAACAGTAACGCCGAAAAGTTACCGTCCAGCGTCATTATTCTTCATTCATGTCGCTTACAGTTGTCGTCAACGGCCTATACGCCATGTCAATATACCCTGAAGGAGTTCGATATTTTGATGACTAGCGCTAAGCGGCTTACCACCGTTGCCGTGCTAACCAGCCAACTGTGGGCGCAATCCGCGGACAACTGCACGTTTCGCGCCGACCCGGACTCTTACCTCGAGGCAGCGAAGCGCGCCCGAAGCAGGGTGCAGTCAGACATCGCCTCTTTTTCCGCCTCCGCCGCCGCTCGAATTGGCAACGCCTCGCCGGCAGCCTCCTCTCGGCTCCTGAACCCCGCCGCCGTTCCGCAGAAAAACCTCATCGACAAAGCCATCTTCGGCAAGATGGTGCAGGAAGGCGTGCAATCCGCGCCACTGTCGAGCGACACCGAATTTGTCCGCCGGATTTACGTCGACCTGACCGGCCGCATCCCGTCGCCGGCCGACGTACGCAAGTTCCTGAACGACGGCGACCCCGCGACCAAGCGGTCCCGCCTGATCAACGACCTGATGTACACCGCCGAGTTCGCCGACAAGTGGACCTGGTGGATGGACGAATGGGTGAGCAACAAGCGCAGTTCCCCGTCGGGCGCCTACCGGAACCAGAATCAGCAGGGCCGCAACGCCATGCACAAGTACTTCTGGACCGGCATCATGAACGAGCGTCCGCTGCGCGACATCGCGCGGGAACTGGTGGCGAGCACGGGCAACAACTACGAAGAGTCCACTGGCGCCGCGAACTTCGCGGTTGCCGCCGAAACGTTCAACGGACCGGTGGAAGATACCTACGACACGATGATGGTGCGTTCGGCGAACGTACTTTGGGGCGTCTCGCACTATGACTGCCTGATGTGCCACAACGGCCGCTTCCACCTGGAAGCGTTGAACTTGTGGGCCAGCAAAGTAACGCGCGTGCAGGCCGAACAGATGTCGGCATTCTTCGCCCGCACCAGCCGTACGCTGTATGCGTACCCGCCCGGTACACCCGCCGCC
>JAFDVT010000350.1 GCA_018268875.1 Acidobacteriota bacterium | reverse complement strand
GAGGTCGTACAGGTTATCGTACTGCACCGCGCCCTCTAGCGTCTGTTCGGGCGAAATGCAGTAACGAATCGGGTAAGGAAGTTGAAGTTCGCGGAAACGCTCGAGCGGCCAGTTCTTTTGGGTGACCCGGAGAAGGGATGCACGGCGATAAACCCCTGCGGTTTGGCGTCCACCTCGATCCGCGGGTATCCGGTGCCGCCAAAGAATTCGACCGCATGAATATTGCAATCTGCAATAGGTAGCGCCGTGCGGAATTCGGTATGCGGCGGCATCGCCTCGCGAAACTCAGGCCGCTGCGTGCCGTACCAGGAGACGATGGAATCGAACCCGTCGAACAGCCCCGGCGGAATGTCGCGCTCGCGCCCTGGCAGGCCCATCAGGTCGATGCCGGTGGAGGAAATCGCCCGCACCCGGTCGGCGAACTGCACCAACGGTACGACGGCGCGGGGCACCCAGACCTCGGTGTAATCCGCCAGCAACGCTTGCATCGCCGGGAAGCACAGCAGGCAATCGCCAATGCCTCCCGGGCGGATGAGGAGGGTTCTAGTTGGCGACGACAACGGGGATTTTGACGTCGATCGTCTTGGGAGCGAAGCACATCGAGTCGTTGCAGGCCTGGTAGCGAAGCTTGCCGTGGAACACCTGCGGACCGGCGCTCGCCGTCGTACCGGCCTTCAACGAAGCCTGCACTTCGAACTCGCCCGAATAGACGTTCAGCGGCTTTTTCGAAAAGCTGTACGTCTCGTCCTTGCCCTTCGGATAAGTGATTTCGGTCGACTCGAGCCCATTGGCCGGCGCAAACGTGAGCTTGAGCGGAATCAAGTACTCGTCGGACGGCGTATTGGTGTTGCAGTGCAAGCCCGGAGGCAGCTTCAGCTTGATTTTCGCCGTGCCGGGAACGCCCCGCTTGAGCGCGACCTCCGCAGGAGGCGTCACCGCAAGCGAGTTCAGGCCCTGGGCGAGAAGGAATCCGCTATTTGCCAGCAGCAGGAGCGTCGAAAAGATCTTTGAGGTCATTGACGTACACACTCTTACTTACCAATCCGATGTGGGTGGCCGCAATCCGGCCCTGGCGATCGATCAGGAACGACGTGGGCAGGCTTTCGACGCCGCCGTACAGCGCGCCGACCGGTTCGGTGCCCATCAGCACGCGGTAATTCACCGCCTGCTGCTGGATGTACGGGCGGACGGCATCCCAGCCTTCGTCGTCCATGGCCACGCCCAAAACGGCGAACCCCTTGTTTTTGTAATTGGTTTCGAATTCTTTAAACCAGGGAATCTCGATTTTGCAGGGGCCGCACCAGGTGGCCCAGAAGTTCAACAGAACGACCTTGCCCTTGTAATCCGACAGCTTCACCATCTTGCCGTCGGCGTCTTTCAGGGTGAAGTCTGGCGCCGCCTTGCGCGTCGGTTCGGACTTCACGGTGGAAGCCGCCTGGACCGATTCAGGGTTGCGCGCGCAGCCGGCAAGGCCAACCGCCAGCGCGATGGCGGAAAGTGTTTTCAGGAGCGTCACTGCTCTCATTATATGTTTTGAGACGCATTTCATTCCCGTTTGGATTCGGATTCCGCGCCCCGTTGAATCCTTTTCGAGCGGATTGCGTCCAGGTTTGCGAAGGTAGAAGGAAAGACGATGCAATTGGAAATCAACCACCTTGGGGCGGTACAGTTCGAGATCAAGACGCGGGGTCACACGATCATTTGCGATCAGCCGGAGGAAAACGGCGGGTTCGACGAGGGCGTCACGCCTCCCGAACTGCTGCTGGCGTCGCTCGGTTCCTGCGCGGCGTACTATGCGGCGCAGTACCTGCGCAAGAACCGTCTGGCGACCGAGGGTACGAAGGTGCGGATTTCCGCCCAAAAGGTTCCAAACCCAGCCCGCATGGACCATTTCGTGATCGAAATCGATTGCCCCGTGGAACTGACCGATCAGCACCGCGCCGGGGTCGAGAAGGAGGTGCACAAGTGCCTCATTCACAACACGCTCATGCATCCTCCGTCGATTGCGTTGGAAATCAACGCACCAAAATCACAGACGCTGTCGTCAACAAGTGCTTGATTTCTATCTAACTAGTTGATGCCCCGACTCAACGTTCCACTCCTGGTCTTGTCCTGCCTCTGTCCGGCATTCGGTGCGGAGCTATCGTACACCGCCGCTCCTGTTTTGCAAGCAAGGGAGGCCTCTCTTATTGGCATGAACGAGGTTGGAGACGTGTTTTGGCGCGAGTCGGGCTATTTCGCAAGTTTCATCGCGTCAGAGTCCACAGAGGTTACCCGGTTGTCGGTGTACCTTGATACTTGCAACCACGGGTATATGACCTCTGTGAACAACGCCCGGCAATACCTCGGGACGTTCTATTTTCAGTGTTTTCACAATCCAAACGTCCTTGGGCTTGGCAGCGGTTTTGTCATTGGAAGCTACGTACAGCTTCTCGACCCGGATTGGGCGGCGTACGGAATCAACAACGCCGGACGGGTGCTCGTTGTAGGCCCGGACTTACAGACGTCCCGTGAGTGGGGCGTGTGGGACGGGTATCAGGCCAAGCCGCAGATTCTACACCCGCCGGGCGAAGGGCGGATTCTTGGCGGGTGGAACGATTTTGAACAAACTGTTGTCGCGGGCGATGACGGCGTCAGCTACATCTGGGACACGCGAACTGGCGAGACCTCCACGCTCGGTGCGGCCTTCGAGAGGGTGCGGCTCATCAATGGCCGTGGGTGCGTGGCTGGGAACGCGCTCAGGCGTTTGCCGGACAGCGTTACAGGCGACTTAGTCCTGATTTGTAACGGCCAGAACATCGTTCTGGCCGAAGAACAGGCCGGCGTCGCGTTGACACCATTAGCACTGAACGACCGAGGTTGGTTGCTGTACGGCTTCCACACAGAATACGTCCTTTGGGACGGCGAGGCGATTCATGTTGTCCGCGATCTATTGCCGGCGGATCTCAAGGACGTCGGCTTTTTCAACATTGCCGGCCCAAACAATGACGGTTCGTTCGCGATCTCGGTTCAGGGGACGGTGTACCGTCTGACCCTCAACACGCAGCTTGAAGCTTTGCCGGAGGTTTCAAAACCAGAAGCTGGACAGGGAATCAGCGGTCACGGCGAGTACATGGGTTGCGAAGCCGTGACTGGCTGGGTACGCGACTGGAATCGCGCACACACCCCAACACCGGTGGAACTATACGAAGGCACACGGCTTATCGCCGCGGCCATCGCGACAACGTGGCGGGCAGATTGGGAAATGGGCTATCAGATCAACATCCCACCATCGGTTGTCGCGGACGGAAAGCCGCACACGTTCGATGTGCGCTACGGCGGGACGTCGACTGTGATCGAAGGAGCATCCGGCACCGTTCAGTGTCCGGCGCAATAAGAGTCCCAAGGGTGCCATTCTAGGAAGCATGCCGGATAACGCCAAGGACGCTGAATCCAACCAGCGATTGCTGAATCTTGCCGCGAAGGCAGACGCTAGGGAAGGGATTCGCCAGGGCGAAGAAGACATTGGCGCGGGACGGCTCCACGATGCGGACGAAGTGTTTCGAGCCCTTCGGGCGCGGTATGCCTCGCGCGACCGTTCCCGGCCTGATGAATTGACTTAAGCTGTGCGTTTCTGTCCCACGACCAAGCGGCCCGGCACCAGCCAGAGCCAGGTCTTGTAGGAATCGTCTACCTGATCTACGCCCGCTTTCCGCAGGATGGCCGCGTACTCTCCGCCGTGCATCACGTCGAAGATCGCGATCTGGCCTCCGGGACGGGTCACTCGCACCATCTCCTCTAACGCTAGCTGACGGCTTTCGGCGTCGGGCAACTCGTGGAGCGTGGTGCAGGACAGCACGACATCGAAGCTGTTGTCGCCGTAGGTCAGGTTGCGGGCGTCTCCCGTCTCTACCTTCACGCGGTCGGCGACGCCTTCCGCTTTGGCGTTGGCGATGGTGTTCGCCTGGCTGTTGGCCGAAAGGGACCCAGCGTCCCAGATGTCGATTCCCGTCGCCCGGCCCTTCTTCAACTGCTTGGCGGCGGCGATCAATAGCAGGCCGCGGCCACAGCCGACGTCGAGCACTTTCTCGTCGCCCGTCCACTGGATCTTGTTGATGATCGCGTCGCGCAACGCCAGCTTGCCCGATTGGCTGGAACGGCGCATGTACAACGCCACGGCGACAAAGCCCGCGGCGATGAGCAGGAGCACCAACATCAGCGTCATCGCCGGACCCGGCAGGTCGCGCCGGTTCATCAGGTAGATGCCGATGCCGAAGGCGGCAAAGGTTCCGGCGCGCCAGTACAGGTTGCTCAGCGTTTGCGGAGCGTCGATCCCATAGTCGATGGCCATAGGCTTAGGCGGTCACCACGGCTTCCGGCTGTTCCGCGGCAGGTTGTGGCTGCTCGATCGGGTGCTTGTACTTGCATTCCTTGTTCGGACACTGCGCGAAGGCGCCGGCCTTGAGGTACTTTTCGATCAAATACGCACTGCCGCAATCCGGGCACTTTTCGTTGATCGGCTTACCCCAGGCCACGAACTCGCATTCGGGATAGCGGTTGCAACCGTAGAACGTCTTGCCGCGCTTGGAACGCCGTTCCACCACCTCGCCCGTCGTACATTCGGGGCAGGCGACGCCGATGGTCTTCTGCTTGACGTACTTGCAGGTCGGGTAGTTCGAACAGGCGACAAATTCCCCGAAGCGGCCGAATTTCATGACCAGCTTGCTCTTACAGTTCGGGCATTCCTCGTCGAGCGGTACGTCGGCCTTCTTCTGTTCCGCCGCGCCGATTCTCTTCGTGGTCTTGCACTCGGGGTAGCCGGAGCAGGCGAAAAAGGTTCCGAAGCGGCCCTTTTTCAGCACCATCTCGCGACCGCAGTTTTCGCAGTATTCCTGCGCGTCCTGCTCGCTGATGTCCTCGGTTTCGCTGGTCGGCAGTTCCCGGGTGTTGCGGCACTCGGGGTAACCGGTGCAGGCGATGAAGCGGCCGTTGCGGCCCCACTTGATCACCATCGGCTTGCCGCACTTTTCGCAGATCAAGTCGGTGGGTTCTTCCATCCGCTTGATGTCGGTCATGTTGCGTTCGGCGTGGTCGAGGTCCTTTTGGAACCTCTCGTAGAACTCGCTCATCGCCTGACGCCAATCCATCTTGCCGTCTTCGATTTCGTCGAGCTCTTCTTCCATGCGCGCCGTGTACTTCACGTCGAACAGGTCGTTGAAGCTTTCGAGCAGGAGGTCCGTCACGATGAAGCCAAGTTCGGTCGGCGTGAACTTGCCGCCTTCCTTCTTGACGTACTCGCGGTCCTGAATCGTCGACAGAATCGACGCGTACGTGGACGGGCGGCCCACGCCATCGGCTTCGAGCTGCTTGACCAGCGTCGCTTCCGTGTAACGCGGGGGCGGTTCGGTAAAGTGCTGTTCGGGTTCGAACTGCTTGAACTTCAGGACCTCGCCCTTTTCGACGGCCGGAAGCTTGTGCTTCAACTCTTCGTCGTCTTCGTCCTTGGCGTCCTTGCCTTCCTCGTACACACGTAGGAAGCCATCGAACTTCTGGACGCTGCCGGTGGCGCGGAAGATGTAGTTGCCATTGTCGTTGCCGGGGGCGGCGACGTCGATGGTGGTCTGGTCGAACACCGCGGGCGTCATCTGGCTGGCGATGAAGCGCATCCAGATCAGGCGGTACAGCTTCAGTTCGTCTTCCTGAATGTAGGGCGCGACGTCTTCGGGTGTGCGCAGGGCGGACGTCGGGCGGATCGCTTCGTGGGCGTCCTGGGCGTCCTTCTTGCCCTTGTAGACATTCGGCGACGCCGGAACGTATTCGGCGCCATAGCGATCGCCGATCATGGCGCGAACTTCGTCGAGCGCGTCGTTGGACACGCGGACCGAGTCGGTACGCATATAGGTGATGAGACCCACCGCGCCTTCCTCGCCCATTTCGACGCCTTCGTACAACTTTTGCGCCAGCATCATCGTGCGCTTCACGCTAAAGCGCAGCTTGCGGGCGGCTTCCTGCTGCAGCGTCGACGTGATGAACGGAGGAACGGCGTTGCGCCGCTTTTCCTTGTTCGTGATCGAATCGACGGTCCAGGCTGTGCCGTCGAGTGCCGCAAGGATCGCGTTCGAATCGGCTTCCGATCCGATTTCGACGTTGGCGCCATCCTTTTTAAAGAGGCGTGCCTTGAGGACGGGCGCTTTTTTGGCGTTCAGGTGGACGTCGAGCGTCCAGTATTCTTCCTTGACGAAGGCCTTGATGAGGCGTTCGCGTTCGACGATCAGGCGGAGCGCAACCGTCTGGACACGTCCGGCGGACAGGCCG
>JAFDVT010000034.1 GCA_018268875.1 Acidobacteriota bacterium | reverse complement strand
GGGATTCTTCGAGCGTCAGCTTGTTTTTCTGCGCGTCAATCGCGGAGATGAGTTCGTTGCGCTTCACCTCGAGTTCCGCGCGGCGTACGCTGTAGCGCGCCTGCAACAGCTCCACCTGATCCTGATTGTTGCGGATCGCCAGGTCGGCTTGCGCCTTCTTGATCTGCTCTTCGATCTGGTCGAGTTCCAGCTGCTTTTCTTCGACGCGGCTTTGCACTTCCGAATCGTCGAATTCGACAATCAGGTCCTTTTCATGGGCAAACGCGCCCAGCGGCGCCATCCTGGTGACCTGCACGGTGCCGAAGAGGTTAGGAGCGGTAAGGGTCGCCGAACGGACCGCGCGCAGTTCGCCGCGGGCAAAGCTTTTTACGATGACATCGCCCTTGCGAACCTTGGCCGTGGCGATCGTTTCCACTTCCTTGGGGATGCTTTGGAAAACCGCATAACCCGCGTAGGAAGCCCCCGCGATCGCCGCGAGGATGATGAGACGGATAATCCACTTCTTCATGGGTCGTTGTTAGATTTTCTTCGCTTTTTTGGCCGCTTCGACGGGATTTTCCAGCGCAACCGTTTCGCCGGCCTTTAACCCGCTGAGCACCACGATGTCGGTTTCGTTGCGCTGTCCAACCTCGATACGGCGGAGTTCGAAGTTGTCGCCCTTCTGTACGTACACGGCCGGCTTGCCGCCCACGGTGATGCTGGCGCGCAGCGGAATCATCACCGAATTGGGAACTTTTTGGAGAATGATTTCTGCGCTGGCGCTCATGCCCGGGCGGAGGCGCGCATCGGTTTTGGTCAGCGTGGCGCGAGCCGGAAACGTCTTTTCCTGCAGACCCGGGCCGCGGAATTGCACTTGCGCGATCGGGCTGATCCAGTCGAGCGTGCCGCCGAATTCGAGTTCGGGGATCGCGTCCACGCGGATGCGGCCTTCCTGGCCCAGTTGCAACTTGCCGCGGTCCACTTCGTCGAGCTTCAATTCGATGCGCAACTGCGACAGATCGGGAATTTCCGCGATGACCGCGCCAGTCCACACACGGTCGCCTTCCTTAAACGGAGGCGGGGCGGAACCGAACGAACCCTGGCTGCGGCCGTTGGGCAGGACGTTCAACACACCGTCGATCGGCGAACGAACCACCATCTTGGCCAGATACCCTTTGACGCGCGCGGTGTCGCGCAGATACTTGTCCTTCTTCTGCTGGAGGCGTTCCAGATCGGCCGACTGCGTGACGTTGTGGGACTTGGTGACGGTCTTGACCTGATCCAGTTCGCCCTGGGAAATGCCGACGTCGATGCGATTCTTGGCGCCTTCGATTTCGCTGATCACTTCCGCCTTGCTCGCTTCCAGCTTGGCGCGCTCCAGGTTGTAGCCCGAAGTCATCTCGTTCATGCTGTCGGATTCGTTCGTCATGCGGTGCGAAGCTTTCAACTGCACCATTTCCGAATCCACCGTGCGAACGCTGGTGTTGCGTTCGAGCAGGGTCTGTTCCTGCTGGGCGGCATCGAATTCGATGACCACCTGGCCGCGCTGCACGGGCTTGCCCGATTCGGCGAGTTTGGTGATGCGTAGGTCGGGCACCTGCGGCGCGTTCAGGAATTCGCTGCGTGTGGAACGGATTTCGCCACGTGTGCGGACGCTCAGGATAAAGTCGCCCTGCTTGACCTTGGCCACCGGCACTTCCACTTTGGTTTCGCCCGCGCCCGAATAGCGGTACGCCGCGAACGCGCCGCCGCCCAATACCAGCAGGGACGTGATCCAGGTAATCGCCTTGCGCTTGCCGCTGCCCGCCTGGCCAAGCCGGCCGGCTCTCAAATCTTTAGACATGTCTGTTCTACCGCCGATTATGTGGTCTGATCCGGGACGCTGTATTGCTTGTCTGGCGGACGGTCGAGCGCAATCACGTCGCTCGGCTTCACGCCGGAACGCACGGCCACGTGGGTGAAGGACCGCAAGCCCAAATCCACCTCGCGCCGTTCCCACTGTTGTCCATTCGCGCCGCTACGGACATAGACGTACGGCTTTCCGCCGCCGTCCTGAAATACGCCGCTCAACGGCACGACGACAGCCTGGTCGTCCGTTTCCAGAATCACGTCCACGCTGACGGACAGATCCGGAATCACCCGCGGGTCGATGCCCTCGAGCTTGAATCGCACCGGAATTTCTTTCACCCAGTTGGCGCGCACGCCGCCGGTTTTGGGGATGCCGCCGACCGAATACACATGGGCCGGCAGTTCCAGATCGGGGTACGCGTCGAACCGCACGCGCGCTTTGGCGCCGATGCGCAGACGTTCCACGTCCACCTGGTTCACCGTGGCATTCACAACCATGGACGACGGGTCCACGATTTGCAGGAACATCTGTCCCGGCCACAACTGGTCGCCATTCTGAATCTGGGCCAACTCCGACGAACGCCAGGTGCTCTGCACCACGGCCATGCCGTCGATCGGCGCCTTGATCACCAGGCGGTCCGCGTTGGCTTCGGCGCGCTTCAATTCGCTCTTGGACTGTGCAAACTCCAACTCCGCCTCGCGAATCTGCGCGCGGTCGGACGCATCATAAAAGCGAATTTCGCTCTGCAACTGTTTGTACTTGGCGTCAGCCTCTTCGTTGGCCAGGCGCACGCGTTCGGAATCGATGGCCGACAGCACGGGAAGCGTCTTCAGGTCCAGCTTCGCCTTGTCGAGCGCACCTTTGGCCTGCGCGATGTTCTGTTCGCGGGCCTTGCGCGTCACTTCCAGTTCGGCGTACATCTTGCGCATGCCGGCTTCGGTCTGCTGCACCGAGGCGCGATAGTCGTCCAGGCGGTTCATCATGTTTTCGCGGTCAAACGCCGCCACCACCTGCCCTTTGCGAACCATGGAGCCGGAGCGCGCGAGTTCCTGCAGGACGAGCGAAAAGTCGCCGCCGCCTCCACCACCGCCTCCGCCACCTCCGCCACCGCCGGGCAAGCTACCCGTGGTCGAACCCATACCGCCCGCGCCCATCGTCGATGAGGACGCCGAGCCAGAAGCCGACGAACCCCCTGTCGATGCCGACCCCGTACGCGACGTGCTGCCGCCTCCGGTTCGGCTGGTGGCCGCTCGAAGGGCCGACGACATATTGCTGCTGCCGCCGCCTCCGGCCGCGGATCCACTACCGGTTGACGAAGACGAACCGCCAAGCGTGGTGTTGCCGCCCGATTTTGCCGCTACCTGCGTGTTGCCGCCGCTGAAGCTCGCCGTGCGCGTGCCGCCGTCGCGTCCAAAACCGGAACGGCTGCCGCGCATTTGCGGCGTGGTCAACGAAACGAACTTTTCGGCACCGGTGGTTCCGGACAGGCGCAGGCGATTTTCCAGCCGCCGCTGCTCCGCCGGAGCCGTACGAACTCCCGCCGCCGCACCACCGCCTCCGGTCGTGTCCGGCGCGGCTTGTTGCGACCAATACCAGGCACCCGCGCCCGTGATCGCCAGAAGTCCCGCAACGCCCCATAGCCAGCCACGGCGACGAGGTTCGTCGGGCGGCGCGGCGGGCGGTGGCACAATGGCCGGACGCCCGGGCTGCTGGGGTTCCGGGAACGGGATCGGGTTGGGCGATGCGCTGGAGGCGGACATAAATATAGGAAGACGCCGAATTCTCGAACAACCAGGGCGGACCGTCTAAACAAAAGATAATGCTAGCGGTCGTTCGTAATGACGCATCTATCGTAACCTAGGTTAGCCAGGTCAGAAGTAAAGTTATTGTATGGCCGGGTTCTATAACCGTAAGCGAGTTAGCGCCGGACGATCACTTCGCGCAAATGATCGCGGGTGACGAAGAATTTGATGGCGGTAAACCCGGCAAACAGCTGCTCGATCGCGCGGTTGGTGAGGAACCGGATGGGGCGGACACGCCCTTGTGCCGTGGTCGCAACCGTGCGCCGGTCCACGATGTGGTAGTTCACCGCGGGCAGTTCGACGATGCGATCATCCGCATGAAAATAAAAGAGAAGCAGGCCGCCGGGCTCGGTGATCCGATGCAGTTGCACGACAACTTCTTCGAGTAGCGGCGGGGCGAGGAACTGCAGTACATCCCAGGCCAGGACGCCCTGGAACGTGCCCGGTTCATGATCGAGAGTCATCGATCCAAAACGGTTCAGGCGGTCGGCGTCGGACTGGTTTTCGAAGTAGCCCGCGCCGCCAGTGGCGAAACAGTCATCCAGGGCACGCGGCAACCCGTCCTGCGTGGACCGGTGGCCTTGTTCGGCGATGTACTGGATGTTCGCCTGGCTGCCGCCGGTCAGGTCGAGGATGCGAAGTCCGGACCGGTCGCGCAGGGCGTGAAAAAACTGGTCGAGCGCATTGCTCGAACGGCGTCCCGCCCCGGGGACATCGGTATTTCCTGGGACGGGCGCTGACATCTCCTCGTGCAACAACGGTTCTTTCCGCCGCCCGCTACTTCTTTACTTCGATCGGGATGCCGCCCGAAGTGGTGGAGGCGGGAGGGGCTCCCGTAGCAGCAGCGGCGGCTGCGGCGGGAGAGGTAGCGGCAGCAGGACGAGTTGCCGATGCCGCGGCGGCGGCCTGTTTCTGCGCGTCGGGACGTTGAATGTCCACGCTGCCTTTGAAATACGCGCCGTCTTCGATCACGATGCGCTGGGTTTTGATGTCGCCGACAAGCTTGGCTTCGCGGCGGATGTCGATCTTTTCGCCGGCTTCGACGTTGCCCTTGATCGCGCCGTGGACCACCACTTCGCGAGCCTTAACGCCGGCGCTTACCTTGCCGTTGGGGCCGACGACAATCTTGTTTTCATGGGCTTCCACGCTGCCTTCCACTTCGCCGTCGATGACAAGGTCCTCGCGGGAGTAGATTTGCCCCTTGATGACGACGGATTTGCCGATAACGGCGGACGAGGCAACCCGATGCGTGTCGGTGGCATGCAGGCTTTCGCGATGGCTCATCGTGGACATGGGAATTCCTTCCCGTCCAAGGTCCGACGGCGCGGGTACCGGGCTGGTAATCCGCGGGGCTGGCTCTTCCTCTTTACGCCTGTTCCACATCGTAAAAACCGCTCCTCTCGTGATCCATCGCAGGTGGGATTTCCATCCATCGTACTACTCCGCCCCCATTCCCTGCCACGGCGAAACTTCGGAATTCAAACTATTCGGCGTCGTGTTATCCAGAAGGGGAGAAAAAGCCATGACGAAACTGCCCCCTGCACCTTTAACTATGGAAGGGTCCTGGATCTTACACCAGATGGCCCGCCTGCGCTGGAATAGCGCCCAACTCCCCGAGGCGCTGACCTCGCTGATTGCGAAGCTGGAGTCGCAGGGTAGTGCCGTATTCGCGATGCCAGGGCATAAGGGCGACCTGATGTTCGTCCACTTTCGCGCCACGCCCGACGAATTGAACCAGGCCGACGTCATCGTGGCGCGAGCGCTCGACGGCATCGCCGACATCGTGAATTCGTATGTGTCGGTGATCGAGCTCGGTCTGTACGAATCCACGGTAAAGCTGTACGATTCGCTGGTTGCCAAGGGCATCGCGCCGTACACGCCGGAATGGACGCAAGCGGTGGAAGAGACACTGGGACGTCAACGCGCGGCGATGTCGAGCCGCCTGTTGCCGGCGATTCCCGAAGACAAATACCTGTGCTTTTACCCGATGAACAAGCGCCGGGGTGAACAGAAAAACTGGTACAGCCTGCCGATTCAGGAACGCCAGCGCCAGATGGCGGAACATGGCGAGGTCGGACGCCGCTATGCCGGGTCCGTGCGGCAGATTATTTCCGGGTCCATCGGTTACGAGGCCTGGGAATGGGGCGTCGACCTGTTTTCGAACAACCCGCTCGTGTTCAAGCACCTGGTGTATGAGATGCGGTTCGATCAGGCGAGCGCCGATTACGGCGAGTTCGGCGACTTCTTCTTTGGCGTACGCCTGAAGGCCAGCGGCGTAGCCGCGTATCTGAAAGGTGAGACCGCAGCCTAATGCCCACCTCACAGCCTGTCATTCGCGCGATCGAAACCGCTCGCGTCCCGCCGCGCTGGGGTTTGTCGCGAATTCTGCTTTCCGATGGCTCGGCGGGTTACGGCGAGTTCACCGTCGAAGGACAGTTGGGTCCGGCCGAGGCCTCCCTGCACGACATGCGGGATGCCTTTATCGGCAAGACCGTCGACGAGGCCATGCGGCTGATCGAAGGCGTGCACGACATCACGTTCTATCACGACGGTCCGCACTTTCAGTCGGCCCGCGCGGGCATTGAGATCGCGCTGTGGGACCTTCGCGGCAAGCTCGCCGGCAAGCCGATTTACGACTTGCTGCGGTGCCGTACGCGTGATTATGTAAAGGTCTATCAATGGGCGGGCGGCAACGAACCGTCGCCGGAAAAGGCGGCGGAGGAAGCGGCCGCTGTGGTGAAACGGGGGCTGCGCGCCATCAAGCTGAACGCCTGCCTGCCGACCTCCGCGCTGGACTTCGACGGCCGCATCCGCGCGGCGGTGGAGGTCGCGCAGGCGATCCGCAACAAGGTTGGTCCCGGCGTCGAGATCGGGTTCGACTTCCACGGCCGCTGCAAGGTGAATAGCGCGACGGAACTCGCCCGGGCGCTGCAGGTGGTCGGGCCGAAGTTTTACGAGGAAGCGGTGCGGCCGGAACTCAACCGGCAACTGGGCATCGTGCGCGCGGCGGCCCCCGGCGTGATCTTTGCCACTGGCGAACGCATGTACCATCCGGAAAATTTTCTGGATCCCGGCGTGCGCGACAACATCGGCTTGTTCCAGCCGGATCTGGTGCATATCGGCGGCATTTCGCGGACCTGGGCGGTGGCGCAAATCGCGGAATACGACGGCAAGGCGATCGCGCCTCACTGTCCGCTGTCGCCGGTCGCCTTCGCGGCCTGTCATCAGGTGGCCGTGGCGTCCAAGGCGGGCTGCATTCTCGAATCCTCCCAAGGCATCCACTACAACGAGCATCTGCGAGGCGCGGGCGCCATCGACCCGTGGCTGCGCTTCATCCCCGAACCCCAGCGCGCGCAGTTCGCGATCATCGGCGAAGGCGAGTTCACCGGCCACATGCATGTTCTGACAGGACCGGGACTCGGCGTCGACCTCGATTGGGACGAAGTTCGGCGGGCGGAGCAAGAAGAAAAGCAGAAACCCTGGAAGGATATGCAAATGCAGCTTCCCGACGGCCAATTCTGTGACTGGTAGCATCCTGCAACTCGATCTGAAGGCGCGGGACCTCACCTGCGCCTTCAACGCCGATCGCACGCGGGCCGTTACCGGCGTCATCGGCCTTACCGCGCGTATTTGGGACACCGCCACCGGCGAATTGATTCGCGAACTTGCGGGCCATACGAACCGCATCTGGGGTGTCGCGTGGAATGGCTCGCGCATCCTCACCGGGTCGCGCGATGCGACGGCGCGCCTCTGGAATGCGGACACTGGCGAGTGCCTACATGTTCTTGAAGGCCACACTGCGTTTGTCCGTAGCGCGGAGTTCAGCGGCGGCGATGGCGCATACGCCATTACCGGCTCACAGGATCGGGACACCCGCGTATGGGATCTTGCCACCGGGGCTTGTCTGCGAACGTTCAGCGGGCATCTGGACAGCGCCTATTGCGGCGTTGTCACGACAGACGGCGCCCAGGCGATTTCGGGATCACGCGACGGCACTTTGCGCGTGTGGAATGTCGCAACCGGCGAGGCGGTTCGCGTCATCGAGGCTCACCAGTACCACGTGCAGCATCTGGCGTGGGGCGGGCCGCGCGAAGACCGCGTGGCCTCCTGTTCGCAGCATATCGCGCTGTGGGATGTCGCCGCCGGCGAGTGCCTGCAAGCGTTCGAAGGGCATCAGGAGACCATCCGGTCCGTCGAGTTCACGGCGGATTACACGCGGCTGGTGTCGGCGTGTCACGACAGAACGGTCAAGGTGTGGGACGTCGCATCCGGCAAATGCCTGGACACGTACAAAGGCAAGAGCCTGTTCGTCATGGCGTCCTGGCTACCCGGTGAAGGCAGTGTGATCGCGGCGGACGAACAGGCGCGGTTGTACCGTTTCTAGCGGGTCACCATACCCGTCATCGGGCTGCTGGCGCTGGCGTACAGGCGCTTGGGCATGCGGCCGGCGAGGTGCGCAAGACGGCCGGCCTTGACGGCGTAATTCATGGCGATGGCCATCTTTTCGGCGTCGTCCGCTTCAGCGATCGCGGTGTTCATCAGGATGCCGTCAAAGCCCATTTCCATGGCGATGGCGGCATCGGACGCCGTACCTACGCCCGCGTCCACGATCAGCGGAACTTCGGTGATCATTTCGCGCATGATGCGAAGGTTGGTGGTGTTCTGGATGCCGAGTCCGGAGCCGATGGGCGCGGCAAGAGGCATCACGGCGGCCGCGCCCGCATCGATCAGCTTGCGCGCGTTGACGAGGTCGTCGGTGGTGTACGGCAGGACGACAAAGCCTTCCTTCACAAGCACGCGAGTCGCCTCGAGCAGACCTTCGTTGTCGGGCAGCAGCGTCTTCTGGTCGCCGATCACTTCCAGCTTCACCCAGTTGGACAGCCCGACCTCGCGGCCGAGGCGCGCGGTGCGAATCGCTTCGTCGGCGGTGTAGCAGGCGGCGGTGTTCGGCAGGATGAACATCCGGTCGCGATCGATGTAGTCGAGCAGGGACTCTTTGGTCTTGTCGGTGAGGTTGACGCGGCGCACGGCCACCGTGACCACTTCCGATTCCGATGCCGCATGGCACCGCGCCATTTCCTGAAAACTACGGTACTTGCCCGTGCCGACAAACAGGCGGGACTTGAATTCGCGGTCGGCAATCCGGACGCTGTCACTCATATCTTCAGTTTAGGAGAAACCGCACGGTGACGGTCGTCAGGACCTCCACGGGTTCGCCATTCAACAACGTCGGCTTGTAGCGCCACTGCCGTACGGCATCGGTAGCGGCCTGCACCAGTCCGGGATGCTGGCCGAGCGACCGTTCGTGCACGTTGATGACATTGCCTTCCTTGGAAATGACGGCGTCCAGCTCAATGTGACCCTGGATGTTCTGTGCCTGCAAATCCGCCGGGTACAGCGGGTCCACCTTATGTATCAGGCTCGCGGCTTGCACCAGGCCTCCGACGCGGATGCGCTGGGGAACGCCCGTATTGGTAACCGGTGCCGATGGAGGACGCACGCCGATCACCGAAACGGTCTCGCGAATCTGGCCGAGGCGTAGCGCCACGAACAGCTCCGCCTTGGCGTTCGTAAAGGACAGCGGTCCGCCGGTGACCGGCGCGAAGCCAGGATGCAGCACGGTGAACGTGTACGTATCCGGTTCGATCTCCATCGAGATTTTCCCGTCAGGACCGGTGACTCCGGAGGCGGCGACGGTTTTCGGGGATGCCGCCGTGCGCAGTTCGATTTTCGCGCCGGGAACGGCAGCGCCGCTAGGGTCGCGAACTTCGCCGCCGAGGTGGACCTTTGCAGGCTGGGCCTGTAACCGCAAACCTACGACAGGCAGAAAGAGCGCCAAGGCTCCGCAGGCGACCGCCGCCGCGACGGCCGTGGTCAACGGGCGGCGATTCAACAACGGATTCAAAATGTTCTTCACACGAACCTCCAACTGAGATTTTGAGTTTCCCCACATGGTGAGGGCGCTTGCGGGGGTATTGCCGGCGTCGCGGCAGTCGCAAGCCATCTGGAACAGGTCTTCCGCATATGCGGCGGGGCCGCCTGCGGTAGCGAGGATCGCCGCATCGTCGCAAGCGTTTTCGCTTTCGCGCCGCATCGCGGCGGCTGCCAACCACACCAGCGGATGGAACCAGTACATGGCGCACACCGCGCGAGCAAGACTTTGCGTGAACCAGTCATAACGGGCGACATGCGCGAACTCGTGGGCCAGGACGTGGGTTCGGCGAACTTCGGTCCAATGTTCGGCCTGCGCGGGAAGGACGATGACTGGTTCGTGCCAGCCGAAGGTGAACGGCACACGGGTGGACTCGCTCAACCGCACCGGCACATTGCGGTATGTCGTGTACGAACGCGAACGGCGGGCGAGTTGGATCGCTTTGCGAAACGACAGCAGCCATTGAGCCGACACGGCAAGCAACCCCGCGATCCAGAACGCATGGATGGGAAGCGTCCGTCGCACGGGCGTTGTCGTCGCGTCGACGATGAACGGTGTCGCGTCGTCGACGATGCTGCTTCCGGGTGTGGACGCAACAAGTGTCAACGCAGGCGCAGAAAACAGTTCGGAAGGCAGCAACGGTACGATCGCCACAAATAGCAAGGCTGCGGTCCACACCAGGTGGCGGGCGGCCGCGCCGCGCTGGCGAACGGCCCACTGCGCGACGTAGGCGAGCAGCACCACCAATGCCGGCTTGACGATCCAGGGCAGGATCATTTGCGAGCCGCCTTGG
>JAFDVT010000349.1 GCA_018268875.1 Acidobacteriota bacterium | reverse complement strand
CTTGCGTTCGATTTCCGCGCGATTCCTGGCCAGGATGTCCAGCGTCCCGGAACCCACGTTGCCGAGTCCGATGACCGCGGCATTCACACTGCGCTTACTCATGTTTGGTTTATGGTAACAACCGATGGTCTTAGGGACGCAGCGGAGCGGCGAGGCGCAGATAGTCTTCGACGGCGCTTTCGAGCGCGGGCATCGCGTCGTAACCCTCCGCTTCGAGGCGGGCGTTTTCGAGCGCCGAAAACTTCGGGCGGCGCGCCGGCGTCCGGTAGGAGCGCTCGTTGGTGGCGATCAGTTCCGGCTTTAACCCCGCCGCCGTAAAGATCATGTCGGCGAACGCGTACCAGGAAATCGCCCGGCCTCCGCCTACGTGGTAGACGCCGGATGCCTTCTTCTCCACCAGGTCCGCGACCTTGGTTGCGATCGCTACGGTGAATGTCGGCGACGCGACAAAGTCCTCCACGACGCGGATGGGATTGCCGGTCTTGGCCAGGCGCAGCATGGTCTCGATAAAGTTGCCGTGCGCGGTGCGGACGCCGCCGGGTCCGAACACGCCGCAGACACGAACCAGGAGCGGATTGTCCAGGTAGGCATTGGCATACAGTTCGCCGCCGTACTTCGACACCGCGTAGGCGCTCAGCGGATGCGGGGTGTCGGTTTCGACGTACGGCCGTCCGGCCATGCCGTCGAACACGTAATCCGTCGAAAAGTGAACCAGTTTCGCGTCCATCTGGCGGCAGGCGCGCGCGATGTTGGACACGGCGAGCGCATTGGCCTTGAACGCCTCGAGCGGCTCATTTTCCGCCAGATCGACCTTGTTGTAAGCGGCGGAGTTCAGCACCACGTCCGGATCGAGACCGGTGATGCATTGTTCCACCTGCGCGGCGTCGGTGATGTCCAGCTTCGAGCGTTCGAGCCCCGTCACTTCATAGCCGCGGCTGGTGAATTCGCGCTTGAGGTCCGCGCCCAACTGTCCGCCGGCGCCAAACAGCAGGGCTTTTTTCGATTTCATAGGTTGAATTCAAAGGATAACGTTACTGCCGCCGCCATTGGTACGCGGCGACGGTCAGCGCGCCGAGCGTCCAGGTCAGGTACAGCAGCAACAGCGGGGTTGCGAACCCCGGGTGGGACAGTTGTTCCAGAATGGATGGCACGGTTTCCAGGCGTTCGAACACCGGGTAGGCGGCGAGCCTTCCGTCCGGCGTGTGCGCGATCCGGCCCGCGTAGTACGGCAGTTGATACGCCCAGAGTCCAAAGGCGTCGAGGGCGAGGAACAGTGCCGCGGCGATGGGCGCGAGGCGGGGTCCCCAACCGGCGGCAAGTAGGATCGCCTGCGCGGCCACCAGGGCGTGCAGGTACCAGCCGGTGGACGACGAAATCCCGTGGACGCGAAAGGTCACGACGACGTGGTACGCGATGCCGGCGAGAAAGGACAGGACGAGTCCGACCAGCAGCACTAGCGAACGCGGCACTCGGACGGCGGCCAAGGCGTAGAGCACCGCCATCCCGTGATACATCCAGCTTCTGACCGGCAGAAAGCTCCAGTTGCCGATCCAGATGTAGGACCAAAACGTCGAGTCGACCGCCTGCCTCCAGTTCACCTGGACGATGGCGGAAAATACGGACGTGTCCTTGAAAAGGCCCGCCGCGACGTCGTGCTGTTCGCCGGTGAGCGAACCGGTGGTCGCGAACGTCCAGATGTAGTACGGTCCGGCGATGAGGGCGACGGGCAGCCATGACGCTTTGCGCGACAGGATCGCCAGCGGCAGGAGGCTCAGAAAGTAGGCTTTGGCCAGTAGCGCGGCCGCTAGCGTCCAGCCGGCGAGACGGAAGGACGGTTCGTCGCGCCGGACCAAAAGGTAGACGATGGCTGACCCGAGTGCTACCGCCAGCGCGTCGTTGCCCACGCGGAAGACGGCCGCGGAGAGTCCAGGCATCGTCGCCGCCAAGAGCGCCACCGTCAGGGCGAAGGGCGGCGGCAACACCTCCTTTGCCGCGAAGTAGGCGAGCGGTATCGCCAGAGAGGCCAGGAGGACATTGCAAAGCCGCAGGACAAAGACGCGCGTGTGCAGGTCGAGGTCCAGGAACGCCATCAGCCGGTACGGCAGAGCGGCCAGAATGTAATACAGCGGCGGCTGCTGCGCCTCGTACAAGCGTTCGCCGGGGACCCCGACGTCGCTGCCGGGACGCTGCGGCGGAATCTGCTGGAGTTCGCGGCGCAGGCGTTCGCGGTCGGGACTTTTCCAGTACGAATCGTGCGTATAGCGAACCTCCGGACTGGCCCGGGGTGGCCAAGGCATCGGCGTCAGTCGTAGCGACTGGGAAACCTCGCGGGAATTGCCGGTGTCTGGACGCGGGAAAGCAGCCTCCAACGCCACATGCTGGATGACGGCAAAGTGCGAAAACTCGTCAAAGCCCTCCCAAAGCGGGAGGGTCGAGATCGCAAAAATGCCTCGGCAAACAAAGAGGCACCATAGCAGCACAAGAAGGCGCACTGCTTACGAAGAGTGCGCCCCTTCGCGTTTTGACGACCGCTTTGTGTTGACTATCTTGCGGTTCGAAGACTGGCGATCAGGTCGTCCGCGGCTCTCACGGCGGGAGCATGCACCGCGTCCTGGAGCGGCTTATGTATGCGCCGGAGTTCCGCAATGCCGTAGAGGGCGCGAGTGAGAATGATGCCGAGGTGCAGGACGGGTTCAGCGCCCTGGCAATAGACCACCTCGCCCAGGAATAGAGTATCCCGGCCCTCCAGTTTGATGAGGGTTCCGAGGGGAACGTTGATACAGGTTTCGATGCGCATGCCGCCTTTGGAGAAGCCGACAATGGTGGCATCGAGGACGCAGCCTTTGCATTCGTCCGACAGCAGCGAGAGCCGGACGGGCTCATTGCATGCAAAGCGGGGATTTTTGCGACGCTCGGGTACCGGGCCTGCCATGTATAGGCTTTTCGGTTCCCGGGCGGATCGTAAGAGGTTTTTTTGCCTTAGAAAAAGAATGCGTAGACGATGGCGGCCGCCCCGGCCAGAACTAAGGCCGATTCGAAGGCGACGCGGCTGGCGTCCCACTGGAAAAGTGAAACCGGGCGTACGGACCGGTCCGAACCTCGGCCTCCCGGAAGCCGGGTGATCGCCGACGACGACGGAACATCGCCGGTAACGACACCGGGGAACCCGCCGCCCGCCGAATTCAGCCGCGTCTGCACGGCAGAAGGACGTCCTTCGAGAGACCGCCGGATTTCTTCGCGGCCGTTGCGGTCGGCGATCAATATCGTCTGCGGTTTGAGCCCGCCGCGCGGCCGTTCGAAACGTTTCCGCCACTCGGGCGGAACTTCGTCCACCGAACGAAACACCCGCGTTTCGTGGTCCACCGACACAAACACCGTCGAACTCTTAACTGTGATGCGCTCCGTCGCCATGCTTCCCTACAAACTCCGCCTACACGGAACTCGCCTGCCGGATGGCCGAGCGGGACGAATGGTCTAGCGTGACCTGAATGAACCCCAGCGCCGCTTTCGACAACGCTTTGTCCTTCCGGTAAATCAAGCCGATCCGCCGGATCATCGGTTCCGGCGCCAGCGAGATTGCCACCAGCTTATTCGCCGCCACTTCCTCTTCGCAGTGCGATGCCGCGAGAAAACTTAACCCCAAACCCGCCATTACAAAACGTTTGATCATTTCGGTGGAATCTAGTTCCATCGAAACTTGATACGTATCCTCCACCGGCTCCAGCCAGGCATTCAACCTCTGGCGCGTGGTTCCGGATTTGGGCAGCAATAACGGACTGCTTACCAGATCGGCAGGAGTCACCGATTTCTTATGCGCCAATGGATGTTCCGGAGGCGCCAAGAGCATGATTTCGTCCGAATGGATCTTGACGACCTGCAGTTTTTTCTCGGCCACTGGCAATTGCGTGATGCCGAAATCGGCCAGGTTATTCGAAACCGCCTGCACGATGCCCGCGCCGTAGGACCGGTCCACTAGCAATTGTACGTTGGGATACTGTTTCTTAAACTCGGGAAACACCTTTGGCAACACATAGATACAGGTTGCTTCGTTGGCGGCGATAATGAGTTCGCCGCGCGGGGTACGTTCGAGTTCGTTGATGGCGTCCTGCGCCTGCCGCCGCAAATCGAGGATCTGCGCCGCATATTCGGCAAAGATTTTTCCGGCGACGGTGAGCGAAATTTTGGTCCCCAGGCGGTCAAACAGCGGGGCGTTGAGTTCCTGTTCGAGTTGGCGGACCTGGGCGCTGATGGCCGGCTGGGTCCGGAAACAGGTTTGCGCCGCCTTCGAAAAGCTTTTGAGGCGGACGATTTCGAGAAAGGTATGAAGCTGATCGAGATCCATCGAAATACGTTACCGGCGCGGAACTCGCAACATCTTATCAGCTATTGTAGCG
>JAFDVT010000348.1 GCA_018268875.1 Acidobacteriota bacterium | reverse complement strand
TTCATGGAGAGGTCAAGGTGGGCGTCGAAAATCAGGGGGACTTTCATTTGAGTTCTTACAAGTATGCGCTAAACCGTCCCGCCAGGCTCGCTTATTCAAATGTCCCCGACGGCGAATCCACCGCCGTTTCATGTTGACAAAGATCGACGCTTCTTCCGATCGTGACCGCGAGCCGAGGAGTAGGCATCCCGCTGCGCATACAAATCTCGCAGCATCGCGTCTTAATCGACCGCAGGCGCATCAAGGCTGGTGGCGGCAAAACGAAGCACCGCGTTGATCTGTTCCCGTGTAATGGCGAATTCTTCCATCACTTCTTCGATGGTGAGTCCGGCTTCCAGATTCTCGAACACCGTGGCCACCGGCATGCGGGTATCTTTGAAAACCCAAGCTCCGCTCACCTTGCCGGGAACGCTTTCCACAGCCGGACACTGAGACCAATCAACCAATGCCATGAAGCCTACCGCACCAAATGATACTGCGTCTGCCGCCTCAGGACCCAGCTGATCTTCCCCGACTCATCCAGCACCGCGTCCTCTTCCTGACCCACGAACAGTTCCTTCCCGCCCCACTCCGGAACCTCCGTCCGCGCCGCGAGTTCGATCGAATACCGCGTCCCCGGCAACAACAGGACGTCTCCGCGGCCCGGCACGCCCTGCTGGCGATCCCACAAGCCGATCAGCGGACCCGCGCCGTGACCATGATCGCCAATCGGGTGGCAGTACACCGTACCGTTGATGCCTTCTTTCTTGATGATCGCCAGCGACGCCGCCAGCACATCGTTCCCCGTCATGCCCGCGCGCATCTGTTCCAGCACGACGTCCTGCATGCGGTTCGCGTTCTTCAACGCCTTCAAAATCCCCGCGGGAGGCGCGGTTTCCCCAGCCTTCAGCACGTAACCCATGTGCTGCGTATCCGTCGCCAGGCGCATCGCCGTGATGCCGAAATCCACGTGCAGGACATCGCCTCGATCGATCGTCACCGGAGCATCCTCGCCTACGCCAACGCCTGCCGGAGGCTCTTTCTTCGACGCGCTCTGCACGCGCACCGTAGGCTGGAACCACGTGCCGAGGCCCATGTCCGCCACCTGCTGCCGCAGCCACCATACGACGTCCTGATTGGTCGTCTTGCCCGGCGTGATCACTTCGTTCGAAAACGCCCGCCCGATCAACCAGTGCACCGTCTGCATCATGTGCCGGTACGTCGGCAGCATCTCGGGGATGCGCAGGTTGATGTAGTCGAGCGGCAGGCCCTCCGCGCGAACCACCTTCTTCAGATTCTCAGGACCCAGCGCCTTTTGCAGCTGCTCCCATTCGCCCGCCGAAAGACCGTCGGAGAACGCATGCGTATGCGAGATGTCCACCGCGATCGTCTGCGGATTCTTCTCGTCCACAAGCTCGCGCAACAACTGCCACTGGCTGTCCAGATACAGTTCGCGCCCAGGAACGCCGGGGTCGCGATACACCGTGTACAGCCCGCCGTTCGAACCTCCGCCCAGCGCCAACCGTTCCACTTTGTCGCCCGTGTCGACGAACATATAAATGGTCCGCCGCCGCGCCGCGAACACCGTCGGCGACACCAGCGATTGGAACACCGGGTCCTCGTTGTACTCGCGTCCCACCACCAGCCACATCTTGACGCCGTATTTCCGCATCAGCTTTGGCAAATGACGGTCCAGACGCAGTTGCAGCCACTGTTGCTGGATCTCGGCCTGCTGACGAACAGGAGGCAGGGGCGCGGGTTTGTTCTCCTGCGCGCAAAGGGCCGCAAACACCGTAATAACCGGTAACAGACGCGTCATATGGGCAAGTTAGAATACAAGTGTACCCCCACATGTTGAGCCTACTGGACCGCCTGAAAGAGGGAATTCAAAAGACCCGCGCAGGACTCGTCGAACGCGTCGAAGACCTGATGCAGGGCAAGAAGCAGATCGACGCCGATCTGCTGGAGGAGCTTGAATACACTCTCATCAGCGCCGACATCGGCATCAAGACCACCAACGAAATCCTGGAACGCATTCGCCAGCGCGCCGACCGCAAGCTGATCAACGACCCTTCGGAGCTCAAAGGCCTCATTCGCGAACATCTGCTCGAAGTTCTGCAAGCCGTCGAACGTCCCGTGCAAAGCGCGCCTGAACCTCCGACGGTTGTGATGGTGGTGGGCGTCAACGGCGCGGGCAAAACCACCAGCATCGGCAAGCTCACCCATCGTTTGCAGGAAGACGGCAAGAAGGTGCTGCTGGCCGCCGCCGACACGTTTCGCGCCGCCGCCATTGAACAACTCGAGGTATGGGCGCAGCGCAATAACACCGAAATCATCCGCCAGAACCAGGGCGCGGACCCTAGCGCCGTGCTGTTCGACGCGCTGCAATCCGCCAAGTCGAAAAAGGTGGATTACGTCATCGTCGACACCGCCGGCCGCCTGCACAACAAAGAGAACCTCATGCTGGAACTCGAAAAGATGCGGCGCACCGCGCAGCGCGTCATCCCCAGCGCCCCGCATGAAGTGCTGCTGGTGCTCGACGGCACCACGGGCCAGAACGGCCTCGAACAGGCGCGAAAGTTCACCGAAACCTCCGGCGTCACCGGCATTATTTTGACCAAGCTGGACGGGACGGCCAAGGGTGGCGTCGTCGTCGCCATCGCCCGCGAACTCAACCTGCCCATCCGCTACATCGGCGTCGGCGAAAAGATCGGCGACATGCTGCCGTTCGACGCCGAATCGTTCGTCTCATCACTTTTTGAAGGCTAAATAAAGCAGCGACCATGATCTATCCTCACTTCATGGAAGAAGCCATGGCACTGGCGGAAAAGGCCGTGGGCTTGTGCAGTCCCAACCCCGCGGTTGGCGCCGTGCTCGTCAAGGATGGCGACATCGTCGGACGCGGCTTCCACACCTGGGCCGGCGTGAAACATGCGGAAATACTGGCTCTCGAAGAAGCCGGCGCCAACGCCAAGGGCGCCACGCTGTACATCACGCTCGAACCGTGTTCGCACCAGGGCCGCACCCCGCCCTGCGCCGATGCGTTGATTGCCGCCGGCGTCGCGCGCGTCGTGACCGCGATGGAAGATCCCAATCCGCTGGTAGGCGGACGTGGCATTCGCCGCCTGCGCGATGCGGGCGTGGCCGTCGACCTCGCACCGGAATTTTCGGGCCGCGCCGTCGCGCTCAACGAAGCCTTTGTTCACTTCATGCGCACCAAGCGCCCGCTGGTTACCGTGAAGTCCGCCGTGACGTTGGACGGCAAGATCGCGGCGCCCGAAGACAACGGCGGCTGGATCACCAGCGAACGCGCCCGCAATCACGTACAAACCCTGCGCCACCGCGCCGACGCGATCCTCACCGGCATCAGCACGGTTCTTTCCGACGACTGTTTGCTCACCGATCGCTCCGGTTCCGAACGTGCCCGGCCGCTGCTGCGCATCGTTCTCGATTCGCAACTCCGCATTCCGTTAACCTCCGCCATGGTGGCCTCCGTCAAGGACGATCTGCTGGTGGTGACGACCTCTGCCGCTTCGCCCGCGCGCCGCAAAGCGCTCGAAGACGTGGGTGTGGAAGTGGTCGCGCTCGATGGCCGCGACGGCCGCACCGACCCGCGGTCAGTCGTCAACCTCCTCGCCGAACGCCGCTACCTGTCGCTGATGGTGGAAGCCGGTTCCAAGGTGAACTGGGCGTTTTTCGAGACCGGC
>JAFDVT010000347.1 GCA_018268875.1 Acidobacteriota bacterium | reverse complement strand
TCGCCGAGGCGATGTCGCCTTCGCTGCCTCCAAAGTGCGTGGTGTACAGGATCTGCGAGCCGTCGGCATTGGTCTTGACGAGGATCGCGTTGGGGCGCCCTTGAGTCGGCGTGGATTGCGGCGTGTACGCGCCAGTGGACACGGGATACGCCGGATCGCCAGTGGCGCCCACCGTGTAATAGTTGCCGTTGGCGTCCGTCGCGCCGCGCAGGAACCCTTCGCTGCCGTTCCTGCCGGCGTAGGACAGGTAGTTCAGAACAGGGTCGATGACAAGCGTCTGCGAGCGGTCATAGTCGGCGACGTCAAATCCCACTGTGTCGGCGGAAAGGATGCGAATGCCGCCCTCAACCGGCTTCTTGGTGCGCTGCTGATAGATGCGCGTCTGCCCCCAGCGAACCTCCTGGCCCGAGGGCGCGAGCATGATGAGGCTGCCGTCGGCGCGGTCGATCGAAAGACGTTTGACGCCTTCGAGATGCACGCGGATCTGCCGTGGATCGGCCCCGGGGCGAACTTCAAAGTCCGTCTCGATGCGGCCATCACGGAAGTAATGGACGGCGTCGATGCCTGGATAAACGTCGCGGTAACGCACCTTGGCGAACTGCGGGACGTTGGTGGTCCAGTTGGATGGATTGTTGCCGATCAGGTAATTGACGCGGCCGGGTAGCAGTTCCTCGCCGAGCGAGACGGGTTCTTTCGCGCCGGAAAGCGACAGCGCGACCACTTCGAACGTGTCGCTACCGTTGCGCATGCGCAGTTCGGCGCGGCCTGCGCGATCGAGCGCGAAACTCCAACCGGAAGCCGCGGACGCGAAGCGTACGTTTGCGGCAAACTGTCCGAGGTTCGGTTCAAACGGCGCCGCCGGGTGCGCGGGAGCGGAACCAGGCAGGGTTGTGCCCGTGAAGGCATGGGCAACGATCAGCATGTAGTAGAGGATCGGGTACAGCGGATCGCTGGGTTCAACCGTGATCAGTCCGCAGAGTTCCAGTTCGCCTCCGCCTGCCGAAAGGGGGAAGGCGATCGCCAAGAGTACGACGACAACGCACAGCACGGCTGCGATCCGGTTCCGAAACATCCACATAATCCCGCTCATGCCTTGCAGTGCGCGGAAGCCGCGATCTATCACGCCAGGATTATTTTTGGTAACCCGGCCCACGCAGGACCGCGCCCGGCAGCGCTCCCGTGTGATTGCCGGAATCGACGACAGGCTGCCCGTTCACGATCACATACAGGATTCCCACCGGGTACTGGTGCGGGTTTTCGTAGGTCGCGCGGTCGGCCACGGTCTGCGGGTCGAACACGGTGACATCGGCCCAGTAGCCTTCCTTCAACAGTCCACGATCCTTGATGCCGATCTTGTCGGCGTTCATCGCGGTCATCTTGTGGACGGCCTGTTCGACGGTCAGGACCTTCTGTTCGCGGACGTAACGCCCGAGGACACGCGGAAACGTGCCGTACCAGCGCGGGTGGGGCATGCTGCGCTTGGCTTGCGAACCGTCGATCGCCAGCGCCGCGCCGTCCGAACCGATGGAGGAAAACGGCTGCCTCATGGCCAGCGTCATGTCGTCTTCGGAATGATGGAAGTACACGCAGGGCACGCTGCCGTCTTCCTGCAGCAACACGTCGAACAGGACGTCCACATCGTCGCCCACAGCGGTGTTGGCCTTGATGATTTCGCCCATGCGCTTGCCGGTGAATGCCTTGTATTTCGGGCTCTTCAGCGTCACCGCGATCATGCCGTCCCAACCTCCACCGGTGGCGAGGTAATGGTTGTACCAGCCCGGCAGGCCCTCGCGAATTTCCTTCTTCATGCGAACGCGGTCGGCGGGATTGCGCAGGCGGGCGAGCATCGCTTTGTTGCCGCCGTCGTGCGCCCAGGGCGGAATGATCGCCCGCAGATTGTTCTGGCCAGCGGTGTACGGATAGACATGCGCGCGGATGTCGAGACCTTCGGCGCGAGCCTTGTTGATCATCGAAATCACCTCTTTCATTTGTCCCCAGTACTTCTTGTCGGCGACCTTGAGATGGATGATGTCGACGCGGATGTTGGCGCCTCGGCCGACTTCGATGGCCTCGGCCACAGACCGGAACACACCCGCGCCTTCGTCGCGAATGTGCGTCGAATAGATGCCGCCGTACTGTTTGGCGACCTTTGCGAGTTCGATCAATTGCGGCGTCGTAATGAGGCTGGACGGAGGCATCAGCAACGACGTCGAAAGTCCCATGGCACCCTGTCGCATGGCCGCCGCGACTTCGGCCTTCATCTTCTCCATTTGTTCGGGTGTGGCGGGCTCCATCGCGTACTTCTTGACGTAGGTCCAGATCTGGGTCTGGCCGACGTAGGACGCAATGTTGGTGGCCACTTTATGCTTTTCGACGAAATCGAAATACTCGCCCATGGTCGAAAATTCGCGGATGCCTTTGTCGATCGGACCGGCTGAGTTGCCTTCGCCGAGCACCATGGTGGTGATGCCCTGGCGAACGGCGCTTTCCACCTTGGGATCGTCAATCAGCGTGTCGTCGGAATGGTTGTGCATGTCGATAAAACCGGGCGCGACGATGTGTCCGGCGGCGTCGATGGTACGCTTGCGGGCGGCCGATTTGAGGTCGCCGATCGCGGCGATGCGGTTG
>JAFDVT010000346.1 GCA_018268875.1 Acidobacteriota bacterium | reverse complement strand
GCGCCGCCGCGCAGCACGGTCTTGTTGCTCAAGCGGTACGCGAACCCGAAGCGCGGCGCCCAATTGTTGCGGTCGGCTTTGATGTTCGTATGGCGGTCGGAGTTGAACCCGGCGATCAACAGCTTGCCGGTGGCGACGTCGAAATTCGAGATGCGGTTGGCCACTTCCATCACCGGCGTATCGAGCTCGTAGCGGATGCCGATATTCAGCGTGAGGCGGTCGGTCACTTTCCAGTCGTCCTGGATATAGGTGCCGAATTCCCAGAAGCGCATGCCGGGGAACACGAGTGTAAAGTCCTGTTCGATGGTGCTGGCCGTGCCAAGCAGCAGAGCCGCCATGGCGTCGCCGGTGCTTGCGGTGTTGTTCGGATCGTCCGTGAAGGTACGGCCGAAGTTGAAGCGTCCGTTGCCGCGGTTGGTCTGGAACTGGGTCACCTGGCGGCGGCGCGTTTCAAAGCCGCCCTTGATGGTGTGCTTGCCCGTCAGCTTGGTGAGGTTGGCGGTGGGATGGAAGGTGTTCTGGATGCGGTAAATCGGCAGCGAGCGCGTCTGGCCGATGCCGGTGTAGCCGGATGGGCTGAAGATCGGCAAGCCATCGGAGTTCTGGCCTTGGTTGGAGCCCTTGATGCCCGCTTTCTCGCCAAGCCGCGAGCCGGGCGTCGCGCCTTCCTGCAGGAAGGTCAAATTGAAGCGCGAAAAGCCCATGCGAGCTTCCATCACGAGCGTCGGCGTGAACGTGCGAATCCAACTCAGGTTCGCGTTATAGGTGTTGAGCTTCGAATCGCCCGCAAACGTATCTTCGTTGCCCAGGCCTACGGGACCCGAAGCGCCGGGCACGCCCACAACATTGGGGAACGTCGACGGACGCGTGGTGACCGTGTCCTGCCTCGAAAACCGGCCGTACACGGTGTTCTTTTCGTTCCAGTTCCAGTCCAGGCGGCCATCGCCCTGATCCCACTGCTGGGCTTCTTTGGGGTTGGTGGTCTGGTTGTTCACCAGGCCCGCGCGCTGGGGCGCCGGGTACAGCAGGGCGAACTTGCCCATCACCGAATCCAGGCGGTTGGTGGGAATGATGCGGCCAGGGAAGGGATCGCGGCGGTAACCGGACGCCGTGGTGCTGTCCGCGCGGGTGGTGAGCGGATCGAAGATGTCGCGCACGCCGGAAAAATTACCGACGCGGGTTTCCATCGTCGGAACCGTGTTCAGGAACACGCGTTCCAGGCGGCGCCGGAAGCCTTCATAGTTCGTGAAAAAGAACAGCTTGTTGGGCACCACTTTGCCGCCGAAGCTTGCGCCGAACTGGTTTTGCCGGAAGGTCGGCTTGGGCTGCGTCGGATTTGCGAAATAATTCCGCGCGTCCATCTTGTCGTTGCGCAGAAACTCGTAGGCGCTGCCGTGCCATTCATTCGATCCGGACTTGGTCAATACGTTCACCGTCGCGCCGGAGTTGCGGCCTTGTTCGGCGGTGAACATGTTGGTTTGGATCTTGAATTCGCGCACCGCTTCGACCGAGGGCCGCAGCACGATGCTCAAGGTCAGACGGTCGTTGTTGTCGCTGCCGTCCATCAGAAAGTTGTTGGAGCCTTCGCGATTGCCGTTGGCAAAGATTTCCGAACCCGGCCGCAAGTCGTCGGGACGGGAACCGCTCATGATCGTGCCTTTGGAACTGAAGCCGACGCCCGTGACGCCAGGGCCGAGAATCGCGAGTTGGACGAAATTGCGTCCGTTGAGCGGCAAGTCCTGGATGGCCTTGGTTTCCACAACCTGGCCGATGGACGAGCTTTCCGATTCAATCGCCGGAGGCTTCTCGGTTACGTTGACCGATTCGCTCACCTGGCCGACTTCCAGGCTGCTATCGACGCGCGCAACCTGATTGACTTCAAGACGGACGTTTTCCTGATTGACCGTACGGAAACCCTGTTTTTGTATGACAACGCGATAGTTGCCGGGCGCAAGAAAGGGGATCGTAAAAGACCCATCCTCATTGGTCGTAACCTTGCGCTCCACCTTCGTGTCGACGTTGATGGCGGTAACTTCAGCACTCGGGACGGCGGCACCACTCTTGTCGCTGACCGTTCCGTTCAATTGAGCAGTCGTCTGCCCAAACATGATGCAAGCGGCGAGCAGAGCCGCTAATGCGAACTTGAACCTTGACATGTCGTTGTTTAAAGACCCCTGCGGGCGTGACCACGATATCAGAAATTTCACGATGTGGTGCGATACTGTCTACAGACCGATGCCACGTCCTCGCAAAGACTTGCCGGTGCTCGCCCAGGTCGCGCATTACCTCAGCCTGGCGACGATTCTTCCCGCGTGCGTGTTTGTCGGATGGCTCATCGGCTACGGCCTCGACAAATGGCTGAATACGCGCTTTCTGCAGATCGTCTTTCTGGTGATCGGCGTGGTGGCCGGCTTCGTCAACCTCATCCGCGATTTGCTGCGGGACACGCAGGAATAAATGAACGACGCGGCGTTTTACCGGAACGCGTTGCGCCGAATCGACCGGTTCTTCGCAATCGCCGGCGTCTCCGGCACCATCGCCTGCGGCTTGCTTTACACGGCGAGAGACGCCATGGCCTTCGCCTGTGGATCCCTGCTCGCCTACCTGAGTTTCACTCTCATCAAACGGTTCGTGAACTCGCTCGGTCCCGATACCCAGACCTCCGCGCGAGGACAAGCCTTTGGACTCGTCTTCCGCTACCTGATCATCGGCGGATCGGTGTTTGGTATGATAAGAGCTACCGGCATGAGTCCCTGGCCCGTGTTTGCGGGTTTGGCTACGGCGGTTGCGGCAGTTTTGGCCGAAATCGTATATGAACTCGTGACGTCGCCGTCTTCATAAGCTTTCAGCCCGTACGCACTCTGCAAATGCACCACGAACTTTGGATCACCGCGTTCCTGAATCAGTTCCTCGCAGGACCCGCCAACGCAATTCTTTCGGCCTTTGGCCAGCACGCCGACAATCCCGCTCGCCCTTGGAACAACTTCCAGGCGATGCAATTGTTGGTTTTCGTTCTGATGCTGATCGTGTTCGGCTTGGTGCGGGCTGGTTTCTCGGTCCAGGCGCCCAGCAAGATCCAACACTTGCTCGAATCCCTGTACACGTTCCTGCGCGGGCAGACCGATGAAGTGGGCATCCATCATGGCGGCGGCCTGGTGCCGTTCTTCGGTACGCTCTTCCTGTTCGTCCTGTTCTGCAACCTGATCGGAATCGTTCCCGGCTTTGAATCGCCGACGATGTTCCCGCCGGTGCCGCTGGGCTGTGCGCTCGCCACCTTTATCTTCTATAACTGGCTGGGCTTGAAGAAGCAGGGTCCGATTCATTACGGCGCGCACTTTTTGGGTCCCATCCCGGTGATGGCGCCGATCATGCTGCCGATCGAAATCGTCAGCCACCTGGCCCGCCCCCTGTCGCTCACTGTTCGTCTGTACGCGAACATGTTCGCCGGCGAGCAGGTGACCATCGCCTTCCTCGGTTTGACGTATGTTCTGGTGCCGGCCGTGTTCATGGGCCTGCACGTGTTCGTTTCCTTCCTCCAGGCCTACATCTTCACGCTGATGACCATGATCTACGTGTCGAGTGCGATGGAAGGCGAACACTAAACGAATTTCGTAGTTTTGCAGTTGCAGTAAAGCCGCTTTGCGGATGCCAGTGTGAGCGCCCACATCCCCAGATGCCTGGAACGAACCACCTCCTGGCTGGAACCGCGGTCGGCAAATTTATAAGGAGTACACAAGTACAAATGCGTAAGTTCAGCAATCTGTTCATGCTGGCCCTCGTTCTGTCGGCTCTCGCCACCCCGGCGTTCGCCCAGGGCGCGGCCAACCCCAAGGGCTACTCGGTGGATCTCGCCGCTCTCAGCCCCTTCGCGATGGCGATCGCCTCCGGCCTTTGCGGTCTGGGCCAGGGCAAGGCCGTCGTCGGCGCCGTGGAAGCCATGGCCCGCAACCCTGGCGCTTCGGCGGGCATCCGCTTCGCGCTGATTCTCGGCCTCGTGCTGATCGAATCGCTCGCGCTCTACACGCTCGTTATCGTCTTCCTCAAGTAGTTTTTCGCAAGTACTTGTCTCGCTAACAGGTGCAAAAGGCAGGTCACGACGCTTTCCTCGCATGGGTAAGCCGGGGACCTGCCTTTTTGTTCGTTTCCCTTCACCCTCACCCACATGAAACTCCAGGGCATTTTTCCTCCCATCACCACGCCTTTTGATCATGCCGGCGAAATCTACGCCGCCAAGATCGAACACAACATCGCCAAGTGGAACCGTACGACGCTGGCTGGCTACGTCGTCACCGGATCTACGGGGGAAAGCGTCATGCTGACGCCGGAGGAGAAGTATCGCGTTTGGGAACTCGCCGCCAAATATGCCGCGCCGGACAAGATTCTGATCGCGGGCACGGGCGTCGAAAGCGTGAAGGAGACGGTGGCGCTCACCAATCGCGCCGCCGAAATGGGCTACAAGGCGGCGATGGTCCGGACGCCGCACTATTACAAGAACCTGCTGAATAACACCGACGCGCAGGCGCTGTACTTCGGCGCTGTCGCCGACCAGACCCGAATCCCGCTCGTCATCTACAACTGGCCGCAGACCACCGGCATAGACATCACCGTGGAAGCGGTCGCGCGTCTGTCACAGCACCCCAACATTCTGGGCATTAAGGAAAGTTCCGGCAACGTCGACAAGATGACGCGCATGCTGGCCGAATGCCGAAAAGGGTTTCAGGTATTGAATGGATCCGCGACCGCGCTGTGGCCCGCGCTACAGGCTGGCGCGACCGGCGCGATCCTGGCCTTTGCAAACGCCGCGCCTTATTCGGTGATCACCATTTGGGAAGCCCACCGTACTCGCGAAACCGAGGCCGGACTGGACTGGCAGGAACGTATTACAAAAGCCGCGCAACTCGTCACCGTCGTGCACGGCGTGCCAGGATTGAAGCACGCCATGGACTTGAACGGCTACTATGGCGGTGCGCCACGACTACCCCTGATCCCGGTTCGCGATGACGCAAAGCGGGATATAGCCGAGGCGTTTGCCAAACTAAAGGGTTGACTGCAGGATCAGCAACCCCATTTCCTCAAGTGAGTTCGAACTGCTGCGCAGACAAGACGGACTCACTGGCGCCTGCATGATGTATTGCCTGTCCTCACGTGCCAAACCAGGCGCGTGGGGTAACTTCGGCGCGACTCGGCATAGCAGCCGGCCGCTGGACTTTCACTTCTCGATTGCGGCACTTCCCGATCGCGGGAGGCGGTAACCTGCCGAAACTGGCTAGGTGCCCCAGGTGATCTTGATGCCTTCGTCGCCGTCGCCGGCCTTGAGCTTGCTCTTGATTTTCATGATCGCTGTTCTTTCTTTCGTCAGTAGATCGGATGATGAGAAACAGATCGCGTGCGGGCTTGCGTTCTAAGTGCCCCAGGTGATCTTGATGCCGTCGTCGTCGCCGCCGGCCTTGAGCTTGCTTTTGATCTTCATGATTGTTCACTCTCCCCTTATTGATTTGGTTTCGTTCGGTCGCCGCGGCCGACTAGGTGCCCCAAGTGATCTTGATGCCTTCGTCGCCGTCGCCAGCCTTGATGCTGCTTTTGATCTTCATGGTCGTCAGTTTCCTTTCTGGTCGAGTTCAAAACCGTCGTTGTGGAGCGGACCGAGGTCTAGGTGCCCCAGGTGATCTTGATGCCTTCGTCGCCGTCGCCGGCCTTGAGCTTGCTTTTGATCTTCATGGTCGTTCGGTTCCTTTTCTAGTCGAATGCAGAGGTGGTTGTGGGATGGGCTACGGTCTAGGTGCCCCAGGTGATCTTGATGCCTTCGTCGCCGTCGCCAGCCTTGATCTTGCTTTTGATCTTCATATTGGTAAATTCTCCTGTTTATCTCTCGGCATCCTTCGCTGTATTACTTGCTACTGGATTTGCCTTACGCACCCTATAAGTGCACCTAAGAGACCAAAGAAAAATCGCGCCTTGTCGCGCGATTTGATATTTGTAACTGATTGAAAAGAAAGAACTGAGGAAAACGATGTCACACGTAGTAAGGGAAATACACTACGTCAGGGAACTATCACTTTTTAGTGGGGGTTAGCCAATGGGCTAAAAATTGCAAGAGAGGAAAAGGTCTGGAAAACGAAATCGCGGCGAATACCCATTAAATGGATAATTCGCCGCGATTTTCGCTTGGAGGAATTCAGCTACAGAGAGAATTAACGTGATTTAGTTCGCATTCGACGCGCCGGATCCGAGCAGCAATTTGGTGGTCGTGCCACCCAGCCGAATCTCGGTCACCTGCTTCTCGCCGGCATAGCGTACGGCCGTCGAATCGAACTTCTTGGCCTCGTTTTCCACTTTCACATCGGCTTCGATGACGCGCTTGCCATCCTTAATCGACAGCTTGTTGCCATCGATTTCCAGGCGATAGTCGCCCGGCTTCAGTTCCTGCCCGCCGATCACCGACGGCGTGAACAGGGTGATGGTGCGCTTCTCGGCGGCGCTCGCAACGGCAAGGGCCACGGTGGCAAAGGCAATGACGAACTTCTTCATGGTAGGACGCTCCTGGGGATCTGTACGATTTCTTTTTACGGTCGCCGTTCCGCCGCGGTAGCCCGGCAGCGGCGGCGCCGCTTGTTTTCGTTTCGCTTCGGGCGGTTGTCGCTCGCCCTTCACATCCCTATATACGTCGCTCGATACGATTTGTTCCGCCTGTATTCAAAAAAATTGGAGGGCCTGAAAACTTCTCTTATGTCCGGTTTCGGGAATCGTCCCGAAAGCGGACAAACGCCCCGGGCCGCTTGACTTAGTGCGAAAAAACTAGCATACTGCTAACAAATTAGCATGACTGCACCATTAAGCCGCCGCGAACGCCAGATCATGGACGTCC
This sequence comes from Acidobacteriota bacterium, assembly GCA_018268875.1. Lineage (GTDB taxonomy): Bacteria > Acidobacteriota > Terriglobia > Bryobacterales > Bryobacteraceae > F-183. Next base: position 437 of record JAFDVT010000346.1, on the reverse strand, counting down.
TGTACCAGAAAGGCCGGGCCTCCGCCGCCGATATTCAGGAGGCCATCGCCGATGCGCCCGGCTATTCGGCCATCCGCGCCCTGCTGCGCATCCTAGAGGAAAAAGGGCACGTCCGGCATGAGGCCGACGGCGCAAAGTACGTGTATCTGCCCACCGGTTCGATCGAGAAGGCAAAGCGCTCCGCCGTTCGCCATATGATCGACACCTTCTTTCAGGGCAATATCGAGACGGCGGTGGCGGCGCTGATCGACGGCAAGTCCAAGCGGATTTCGAGCGCCGAACTCGATCGCATTGCCAAGCTCATTGCGGAGGCCAAGGCGGCTCGCAAATGATCCTGCCCTGGATCGTCAAGCCGGCATTGGTGGTGCTGCTCGCCTACGTCGCGCAGTGGGCCGTTCGCCAGCGCGGCGCGGCCGCCCGCCACCTGGTGTGGACCG
>JAFDVT010000345.1 GCA_018268875.1 Acidobacteriota bacterium | reverse complement strand
TACGACCATCAACCCCGCCGCGAGGCCGTCCAAACCATCCGTTAGATTCACTGCGTTGGACGATCCGGCGAGCACAAAGAACAGAAACGCAAAGAAGATCAGGAACGCGAACGGATACGTCCAAGGATTGCTCAGCAGGCCCTCAATCAGCAGGTCCGGCTTCCAGTTTTTGAAGAACGGCACGTTCATCACGGTCGAATACGACCCCTGCGCGTGCATGATCAACAGAAAGATGCCGATGCAGACCGACGACAGGATTTGCGCCATCAGTTTGCCTCGCGCCGACAGACCGAGGTTGCGCTTTTTCGCGACCTTCGTGTAGTCGTCCCAAAAGCCGATCGCGCCAAAACTGCACAAGCCAAACAGTGCGATCCAGATGTAGGCGTTGCGTAAATTTGCCCACAACAGTGTCGGAACGACAATAGACACGATAATGAGCAACCCGCCCATCGTCGGCGTGCCGGCCTTCTTCTGATGCGACTTCGGCCCTTCTTCGCGAATATATTGGCCAATCTGGAAATCGCGCAACTTGCGAATCAACCACGGACCCAACAGGATCGAGATAAAAAGCGCGGTGAGACTCGCAAAAGCCGTCCGGAAGGTCACGTATTGGACCACTCGGAACGGCGAAAAAAACGGGAACAAATTCTCGTAGAGAAGCCAGTACAGCATCTATGCCATAAACCTTTGCAAGGCGCGTTCCACCCGTGTGCCACGCGACCCCTTGAACAGGATGGCGTCGCCTTGGCGGGCGATGGTTCGCAGGTATTCGCCTGCTTCTTCCGGCGTCTCAAAAAATAGGTACGCGGCGCCGTTTAGCACTCCCGCGTCCTTCGCTGCGTCAACGAAATATCGGGCAGCGCCGCGTACCCCTAAAAGAACAGAAATTCCTGACATCGCGGCATAGGTTCCCACCTCGCGATGCAATGCTTCGGCCGCATGGCCGAGTTCCAACATTTCCCCAAGCACGGCGATGCGGCGACCGGGCGCGTCCACGGTGTCGCGCAACACGTCGATCATCGCTTTCATGGCGTTGGGATTGGCGTTATAACAGTCGTTCCACAGCACCATGCCGTTGTGGACGATCCGTTCGCCACGCATGTTGCCAACCGCAAGATCGCGCACCGCATCGGCCAGCGAGGCTGGAACGATGCCGAACTCGCGCGCCACAGCAATGCCCGCCAGCACGTTCAGCACGTTGTGACGGCCAGCCAGCGGACTTTCGAACTCCACTCCGTCCACGCGAAATCGCGAACCCTGCAGATCCACGGCGCGAACATCGGCCGGCTGATCGATCCCGTAGGTCACCGTGCGTCCCGCATGCGCATCGCGGAACTTCGCCACTAGCGGATCGTCGGCATTCAGCACGGCCACGCCATCGGATGGTAGTGCCTCCACGAGTTCACGCTTGGCCGCCGCAATCCCTTCGATGGACTCAAAATTTTCAATATGCGCGGGACCAACATTCGTAACCACCGCGATGGAATGCCTCGAAATGGCCGAAAGATCGCGAATTTCGCCGCCGTGGTTCATGCCAAGTTCAAGCACAGCGACCTCGGCGTCCTGCGGCAAACGCAGGATCGACAACGGCAGACCAACGTGATTGTTAAAGTTCCCGACCGTCTTGCCGGTCTTCAATTTGGTCGACAACAACGCGGCGATAACGTCTTTGGTGGTGGTCTTGCCGGCGCTACCAGTAACCCCGACAACCTTGCCGGCGAACTGCGATCGCGCCCAACTGGCCACCTGCTGCAGCGCCGCTAACGTATCCCGTACGATCAACGCGCGGTGGTCCGCGACATCGTGATCCACAACCACGCCCGCCGCTCCTGCCGCGAGCACTTGCGGCACATACTGATGCGCGTCATGGTTGGGACCCCGTAGCGCAAAAAACAGGTCGCCTGGAGACACCGTACGCGAGTCGATCGACCATCCGGTGACACGTCCGGCGATAGGGACTGTCAAGCCCAAAGCCGCTGCCACTGCCGCGAGTTCGAAGGTCATGCCGCGCCGTACCCCATGTTCTTCAGCAGGCGGCGAGCCACTTCGCGATCGTCGAACGCGATGGTGCGGTCGCGCAGCACCTGGTACGGTTCGTGGCCTTTTCCGGCCAAAATCACGATGTCGCCGGGTTGCGCTTCGTCCAGCGCGCGGCGAATCCCCTTCTCCCGATCCGGTTCGGCGATGTGCGGCGTGTCGAACCTGCGGACGCCCACCATGGCGTCGTTGATGATCGCCAGCGGGTCTTCGGACCTGGGATTATCGGAGGTCACAACAACGTAGTCGCTACGTTCGGCGGCCGCCGCGCCCATCAACGGACGCTTGGCGCGATCCCGATCGCCGCCGCAGCCAAACAAAGTCACGACGCGCTTGGGCTTCAACTCGCGAGCCACCTGAATCACGTTCAGCAGCGCATCCGATGTATGCGCGTAATCCACAACGACCAGGAAAGGCTGTCCAACGTCGATCCGTTCAAAACGGCCCGGCACCGAGGCGCAGGCAGCGATGCCCTTTTGCAAAACCTCCACCGGAACACCGAGACTCAGCCCGGAACAGAAAGCGGCCAGGATGTTGTAGACGTTGATGTGTCCCACCATCGGCGATTCGATGGCGAACACGCCGCTGGGCGTACGAAGGTCGAAGCGCAGGCCCTGAAACGTGCTCCGGACGTTTTCCGCGCGGTAAGCGGCGCCCGCTTGCATGCCATACCAATACACTTCGCATCGACGCATCCGTGCGAACCTTGCGCGACCACGCATCGTCGAAGTTCAGGACCGCGGCGGCGGGC
>JAFDVT010000344.1 GCA_018268875.1 Acidobacteriota bacterium | reverse complement strand
ACTGTGTCGCCTTCAAATACCCAATAACCGAATTCGCCGCGCACCGACAGGATCTTGCCGAAGAATCCGAGGTCGCGAAGGGTCTGCAGTTTCAGCAGGCCGGGCAGCCACAGTTTGTCCTGCACAACGCCGTTCTTGACGCCGGCGGCTTTGGCGCGATGGTACAGACCCATGGCCGCGTCGAACGTTTCGGCGGTCGGCTTTTCACAATAAATATGTTTGCCGGCGGCGATCGCTTTATCGACCGAAACGACACGGCGGTCGGTGGTCTGGGCGTCGAAATAAATCGAGTACTTCGGGTCGGCGAGCGCGGCGTCGAGATCGGTGGAATACGGCAGGCCGCCGAATTCCTTCGAAATCTGTTCGAGCTTCGCGGCGTTGCGCCCGATCAGCAGGACGTGCGGCAGGATGATCTCGTTGTCGTTGAGCTTGAGACCTCCCTGCTTGATGATGGCGCCGATCGACCGCCGCAGGTGCTGGTTCAAGCCCATGCGTCCGGTGACGCCGTTCATAATGATGCCAACCGAATGAACTGTCATAGATAGATAGAATTTAGACCGTTTGGGGACGCGCGCCTTCGGGCAGCGGAGGCGTATCGCCCACTCCGGCGCGAGGCAGCGTGCCGTCCAGTTCCTGCCGCCAATGCGCGACGTCGCCGGCTGGACCGTAAATATAAATCATGCGCAACGGCGTGTCGCCGACGTTGGTGAGTTGGTGGAACACGCCCGGCGGAATATACACCGCCTGACCCGTGCTGAGCGTGCGGCGTTCCTCGCCGAGGCACATTTCACCCGTGCCTTCGACGACGAAATACACCTCTTCCTGTTCCTGATTGTGCCAGGGCACCTGGCCACCATTCGGTTCCAGCGTCACATTTCCGACGGAAAAGGCGGTGGCCTGAATGGGGCTCGCGCCTCCCACCAGGTTCTGCGTACGGCGGCGGGCCGGGTACACGCGCCCGGCGATTTGAGAGAGGTCCGCGATGGTCATGGCGAACTTTCATCATACCCAAAAGCTGTGGTCGCGGCGCCGGTAAAAATCTTTTCTCCTTTCCATTGAATACTTTCACGGCTTTGCCGCACTCCGGGCGTCGAGGCCGGTGTGCGCAGATGAGGGGCACGCGGGGCGGCTGTGTCAACAAGGTCTTTCGCTGAGAAAAAAAGGCGAAAAGATTTTCCACAGCTTCCGATAAGCGAATTAGGAGAAAGGAGAGCGCAACACCATGGATCCCATCGTGATCTTCCCGCCGCCCTTCTGGTTCTAAACGACTTCCGGCATGTAAATATGTCCGGAATGGGCCTTTAATCTGACCGAAAACCGCCCGCGATACCCACTCTTTTGGGGTCGCGGGCCCTTACATTAACCCCTCATTACCTGAGGAAAAAGCGTGAGAATAAGTGTATAATTGGTCAAGAGTTAGGGAATATACTATACCTAACCGAAGGTTAAGGACCCACCCGAATGGCCGGATTTGCAGTTCTCACGGCCTTGGGGATATCGCTCGCCGCAGCCTCCCCATGGGGATCAGTGGAATCCCAAGTCTACGCCGACAAGGCAACCAAACTCCGGTTGCAAGGTAATTATTCCGCCGCGTTCGAAGTCTACCAGCAGGGCTATCAACAATCGGTTCGGACTGGAAATATCGCCGGACAATTGAAGTTTTTGAACAGCCTCGGCGGTTGCCAACTCGTTCAATTTCAGTTCAAAAAAGCCCTCCAATTCTGGCTCGAAGCCCGCCGTCTGGCGGAACACCACCCCGACCAGGCCGAAGAACATGGCGCAATTCTGCTCAATCTTGCGTCTCTGCACGCTTCCCTTTACATCGGTTCTCGAAATTCGGACGCGGCCGTGGAGGCAGCGCGCCAAGGCATCGCGGTGCTCGAAGGCCGCAAGAGCCGTCCTTACTATCTCCCTCGCCTGAACCTGATCCTGGCCGTCGTGTCCTCGCGCGCCGGCGACCCCGCCACCGCGATCACGTATTTTCAGAAGGCCATCGACGCGGCCGATGCGTCGGGCGACGACGCGGCGATTAACCTCGCCTTGAATCACGCGGGTTATGCGAGTCTGGCGACGGGCGAATTGGATCGCGCCGAAGCCTATTTCCTGAGCGCATTTCGCCGCCGTACGCTGCAAAAAGACCCAGACCTGATCTATACCTATGTCGGGCTGGGTGAATTGCTGCGGCGCAAAGGAGACCTCAAGTTCGCGCTTCGCCTCGCGGAAAAGGCGGAAGTCCTGTCGGCCACCAGCTTGATTCCGCCGCATGTCATCCACGAACTCAAGGCCCGCATCTTTGCCGAGCTAGGCAAGCGTCCGGAAGCCCATCGCGAGTTTCAAAAGGCATTTGCCGGCATTCGCGACACCCGGGCCGACCTGTTGCCGGCCGATTTTTTCCGCGTCCAGGCGGAAGCCAACCTCGAAGATCTGTACGACGCCGCCCTGCGCAACGCCATGGATTGGAGCCGTACTCCTGGCGCGCCGGCGAACCTCGCCACCGAGATGTGGCTGGCCGCCGAGGAATGGAAATTCCGAATTGCCGCCCCGGTCCGAAAACTCGTTTACGAACGCCTGGGACCGGATTATTGGGAAACACTCGCCGAATTTCGCGAAGTTTCCCGAAAAACCCTGCTCGAACCGGACGCTCCCAAAGGCGCCGCGCATTCCCCCGCAAACACGGGTACGGCACGCCTGCGCTCGTTGCGGGTGAAGCTCGCGGAAATGGAATCTTATGCGGGGATTGGGCCGTTTTCCTCAGTATTTCCTGAGAATTCTAATACCTCCAAACCACTTACACTCTTCCGGGCCGGTTTAGGTGACGACAGCTCACTATTCCGGTTTCACCTGGGGAAGCGAATCAGCCTCCGGTGGACATTTACCCGGACGGGATTGGAATGGACAGAATTAACGTCACAACCGAAGCTCAACCGGCTCCTCACGGAGTTCCGGGGTCGGCTGCGCCAGGCGCGGGACGCTTCGCCGGCGGCCGCCGGGTCGGAACTGTGGCGGGAACTGTTCCGGAACCTGCCTGCGGAAGCGGGACGTTCGAAGCACTGGATGCTGGTGCTCGACGGCGCTCTGCTCGAATCCCCGCTGGCGGCATTGCCGGCCGGTGCGGACGGAAAGCGGTTTCTGATCGAGGAACATTCGCTGGCGATTGTGACCGGAGCGAGCGCGTTGCTGGACATGCCTCCCGCCACGGCGCCGTCCATCCCGGCATCGATTCGCGAGCCCACGAAGGAGCAAGCCATGTTTTTGGGAATCGGTGATGCGATCTACAACACCGCCGATGCCCGCTGGCATGCGGTCGCAAAGATCGAAGAGGGCACCAACTGGTCGTTCCTGCCTCGCGCCTCGGCGGCCAGCAAGAACAGCGCCGCCGCCGGACAACTGCCTCGCCTGGCGAGCAGCCGCCTGGAACTGGAATCGTGCGCCCGGAACTGGAACGGTCCTTCGCGCCTGTTGACCGGAGCCGAAGCCAACCGGCAGGCCGCCATCCACGCCATTGAGAGCGGGGCGCGGGTGTTGCACTTTTCTACGCACTTCATTGAAAAAGACGGCGCGTCCGACGAGGCGCTCCTGATGCTGGGGCTCGACCCTCGGGGAAGAGCCGAACTTTTATCCACCTCCGATGCCGTCCACATCAAGGTGCAGAACTCGCTGGTGGTTTTGAGCGGGTGTCATTCCTCGGCGGGCGCGGTTTACCCGGGCGCGGGACTTGTGGGCATGACCAGGGCTTGGTTGATGGCCGGCGCGCAGGGCGTCGTCGCCAGCCTTTGGCCGACTCCGGACGATTCCGGAGAAATTTTTCAATCTTTTTATCGCGAACTGCAGAAAGGCTCCCTGCTGGACAGAGGAGCCGCAAAGGAGACCGCGGTGCCACGCGGACGATTCCTTCGCAAAGCGGCTGAGGCCTTGCGGAATGCGCAGTTGGAAATGCTGAGGACTCGAACATGGCGGGCTTTGCCGAAGTATTGGGGAACGTATCAATTGACCGGGCGGGCGATTTAGGAATACCCGCGGGTATGAAAGCGTTGGCAATGGCCGCGGCAGCGGCCGCGACCGGCGGTGGCCGTACCGCTACGGCTGTCGAACCGGAGGCGCCGGCTTCCAACATCGACCAGGCGACAGGAGGCGTCGAGTACAACGACCTGCGCTGCTACCTGTGGACGCAGTTGGTGGGCCGTGTACAGGCCGGCGAACCGGCGGCGATGGAAGAGCTGTACGCGATGTTTTCAAACGGCGTGCGCTATTACCTGGCGCGCCAGTTGGGCCGTGACGACATCGACGACCGGTTGCACGACGCATTTCCGGTGGTCGTGGATGCGATCCGGCCCGGCGACCTGCGCGACCCTCGCCGCCTGATGGGCTTTGTCCGCACGGTGGTGAAGCGCATGGTGGCCAGCTCCATCGATCGCCAGGTGCAGGAACGGCGCGGCCGGGTCGACGAGGAACGCACCGCGCAGGTGACTGACCGGGGCGAAACTCCCGAAGGCGCGATGCTGTTTCAGCAGCAGACCGCGATTGTCCGTGAGGTGCTGGCGGAACTCACCGATCGCGACCGCGAAATCCTGACGCGCTTTTACGTCGAGGAGGAAAGCGCGCAGCAGATTTGCGAGGAAATGAACCTGACTATGACACAGTTCCGGCTCCTGAAGAGCCGTGCGAAGAACCGGTTCGGCGAACTGGGCCGCAAGAAGATCCAGCGCAACGGACTTTCGCAGATTTTAATGAGATTTTCACAGGGCTAAGCCCACTATATAGTCGATCGGTCACGGCAACAGGCCGTTTGTAGAGTGAGTTGGGGACGGTGGGACGGATTTCCGGCGCAAATGCTGTGCCAGAGAGACGCCGGAATTACGTCTTTCCGCCGGGAAAGAGCAAACATGGAGTCGAGTGATATCTTGTGGGATCAAGAGGGCACTCATCCGCCGGAGGAAATCCTCGAGCGGTATGCAATGGGACGGACAACCGAAGAGGAGTCCGAACGGGTGGAAGACCATGTCTTCTTCTGCCGGGATTGCCAGAAAGCGTTGGACCAGTCCACGCACTGGGTGGAATTGATGAAAGCCGCCGCCGGTCCTTCCGCGACCGTTGCGGCGGCATCGCCGTCTACTGCGGCGCCTCCAGCGGCAAGGAAATGGTGGCAAGGTCCGTTCTGGACGCGCATTCCGGCTCCCGCCTATGCTGGTGCGTTTGCGGCGATCGCGATGATTTACCTTGCCGCGCCAGCGAACCAGACCTCCGGCGGCGCCAGCCTTCGGCAACCGCAGAGTATTTCGTTATCCGCCATGCGCGGCAACGACCTGCGGGTGGAAATCGCCGCCAACGCGCCAACGCAACTGACCTTCGATGAAGGCGAGGACCTGAATGGGTCGCATGCGTCCATCGTGACGGCGGACGGCGCGGAAATCTGGTCGGGAGCGGTGCAGGTCCAACAGGTGCGAACGATCCCGCTAAAGCCGGGTTCGTACTGGGTGCGGCTGTACCGGTCCACCGGTGAACAGATCAAAGAGTACGGGATCGTCGCGAAATAATAGGTGATCCAGGAGAGCCCTGGCGGGGCCGCTGTGTTTCCCGGGGTAAAATTCTACCTATCATCATGCGACGCTGCCTGGCCTCTCTCTTGTTCTGCTGCAGTAGCTTTGCCGCCGTCACGCAGATTTACGTCGGCGAGCGGACCGATTTCGCCGATGGCAAGTCCTGGGGCGCCGCAGGTCCGTACGAGCGCTTCACCGCCAAGGCCCACTTCACCATCGACCCGAAGAATCCGGCCAACAAAATGGTGGCGGACCTGTCGCTCGCTCCGGTGAACGCCGCCGGGCTTGTCGAGTTCTCCGCCGACATCATTGTGCTGAAGCCGCGCGATTCCAAGCGTTCGAACGGCACCATGCTGTTCGAAGTTCCCAACCGCGGCGGCCAGGGCGCGCTGGGGATGTTCAACCTGGCGAGCGGCGGCGGGTCCACCAACGCCGGCGACGGGTACCTGATGGAGCAGGGCTACACGATCGTGTGGTGTGGCTGGCAGCCTGACATCCCTCGCGCCAACGTCCAGGGTTTGCGGTTGTACGCGCCGCAGGCAAAGGGCGTGGAAGGGCTGGTGCGTAGCGAAGTCGTGGTGGACGTCCCCACCAACAAAGCCGCGCTGGGCGACCGCAACCATGTTCCATACCCGGTAACGAACCCCGCCGATCCGAAGCTGGAATTGACCGTCCGCGACGGCGCGCTCGGCAAGAAGACGGTGGTT
>JAFDVT010000343.1 GCA_018268875.1 Acidobacteriota bacterium | reverse complement strand
CTCGCAATACTAATAGTTTCTGGCGCCTGGCGCGGTATGCGGTATCACCGTGTCTCCAGGCGGCTCGCTTCAGTGGTTGTTATCGCCAGTCTTCCTCTCGTTCTTCTCCCAAAGCGGAACAAGTTTGCGAAACAAGCCGTCCGGCCGCTGATTTTGTGCGAGTCTCCAAGCTAGAACTTCACATAGGAGTTTCCGATGCGGAAGGATATCACCATCGAAGCGCAGCCTCGCGAATTGCGCGGCAAGAATGCGGCACGCCGCCTGCGCGTGGAAGGTCTCGCCCCCGCCGTCCTGTACGGCGCCGGCAAGGACCCCGTCTCTGTGACCATCAGCCCGAAAGAGATCAATAAGATTCTCCGTTCGTCTACCGGTCACAACACCATCTTCAATCTTGCCATCAGCAAGGGCGAAACCACGCCGGTCATGATCATCGACTGGCTCCACGACCCGATCAAAGAAAATCTGCTGCACCTCGATTTCAAGCGGATCGACCCCTCCAAGCACCTCAAAGTCAAAGTTCCGGTTCACACCACTGGCGAATCCAAGGGCGTGAAGCTGCAGGGCGGCTTGCTGGAAGTGGTGACCCGCGAAGTGGAAATCGACACGCTGCCGGACGACATCCCCGAGCACTTTACGGTGGACGTTTCCGAACTGGGTATCGGACAGGGCGTTCGCGCCGGCGCGCTGCAGTTGGGCGCCAATGCGAAGCTGCTGACGGATCCCGAAGCGGTGATCGTGCACGTGGTCGCGCTCAAGGCCGAAGCGCCGGTGGAAGGTGAAGGCGGTCCCGCCGAACCTGAAGTGGTCAAGAAGGGCAAGAAGGAAGACGCCGCGGCGGCTACCAAGACGGCCGCCAAGACCGCTGCCCCCGCCAAAAAGAAATAGTTTTCCGCCGTGGATTTTCTGGTGGTCGGCTTGGGGAACCCGGGTCCGGAGTACGAGCGTACGCCGCACAACCTGGGCTTTCTCGTGGTCGACCATCTTGCCGAGCGCAATGGCGGCATCCGGGTGACAAGACCCGAATGCGGCGCCTTCGCCGGTGTTGGCAGAATTGCCAATCGGGAAGTGCTTTTGGCAAAGCCTCAGACGTTCATGAACTTGAGCGGTCCGAGCGTCAAAAAGCTTCTTGAAAAGTATTCGCTGCCTCCGGAGCGTCTGATTCTCGTTTACGACGAAATGGATTTGCCCTGGACGGCGTTGCGGATCAAGACGGATGGCTCGGCGGCCGGTCATAACGGAGTGAAATCCGTGATCGGCAGTTTGGGCACGCAGCAGTTTACCCGCGTACGGGTCGGCATCGATCCCGGTGAACGGTCCAAGCGCGGAGTCTCGCTGGTGCTGGGGAGCTTTAAGCCCAGCCAGGCGAAAGACGTGGAGGAACTGGTTTCGTTTAGCGCGGAAGCAGTGGAATCCATAGTTGCCGAAGGCGCCGAAAAGGCCATGACGAGGTACAATCGTCGCGCCCGAGGTTCAAATGAAGAGGCGAAATGAGAATTTACGAAGAGCTGTTCATCGTACGGCCCGACGCAACGGATGAAGAAATCGATCCGTTGGTCGAGCAGCTCAAAACCGTCATCACCACCGCCAAAGGTACGGTCGACAAGGTCGACAAGTGGGGTGTCCGCAAGCTGGCCTACAAGGTCAAGAAGCGTGCGGAAGGCAATTACATTCTGATCCAGTTCTCGAGCGAACCGGAAGCGGTAAAAGAGTTGGAGCGCCGTTTGCGCGTGTCCGATCTGGTGATCAAGTTCATCACGGTCCGTCAGGACGAGAAGATGAAGATGGACGCCAAGATGCGGAAGAAGCGCGAAGCACGCGCGGCCCGCAAGCCGGTGGTGCAGACGGTTACGCCGGGCATCGTGATGCCGTCCGAGCCGTCCGCGGCTGTTCCGGGCGCGCCCGCCGAGCCTGCTGCTGCTCCGGCTCCGGCCGTTCCCGCCGCCCCGGCGCCTGCCGCGCCCGAGGCTGCCGCTCCCGCTGCTGAAACTGTTGCCGCCCCCGAGGTGAAGGAGTAACCATATGGCTGAAGGAAAAGGTGGACGTCCGATTGCCGCTTCCCAGCGGCCGACCGGTGGCGACAAAGCCATGGGCGCCAAGAAGGGCTACTTCCGGCGCAAGCGCGTCGCCCGTATCAGCGACAAGCGCATTGACGAGATCGATTACAAAAACATCGACCTGTTGCGCTCGTTCCTGACCGAGCGAGGCAAGATTATTCCCCGCCGCATCACCGGTGTTTCGCAGCGCGTGCAGCGCCGCGTCACCGAAGCCATCAAGCAGGCTCGCAACATCGCTCTGCTGCCGATGGGCGGACAGGGTCTCTAAGGAGAAGGAGGAACAATAGCGATGGAAGTCATTCTCAGACAAGACGTCGAGAAGCTGGGTACGACAGGCCAGGTGGTCAAGGTCGCGGCCGGCTATGCTCGCAATTTCCTCGTTCCCCGCGGTTTTGCCGTTGCGGCAACGGAATCGAACAAGAAGATCGTGGCGCAGCAGCGCGAAGCTTATCTCCGCAAGGAAGCCAAGCTCGCCGCCGACGCGCAGGAACTCGCCAAGCAGTTTGCCAACGTCACACTGGAGTTTGTGATGAAGGCCGGCGAGAACGATCAGCTATTCGGTTCGGTGACCGCGCAGGACATCGCCGATCAGCTGGAGAAGAAGGGTTTCACGATCGACCGCAAGAAGGTCGCGCTGGACCATCCGATCCGCACGCTGGGCGATCACAAGGCGACCGTGAAGCTGCACCGCGAAGTCTCGGTGGAGATCCCGGTGAAGGTTACCAAAGAAGAAGAGTAGCTTCGGCTAGTTGTAATGTATGGAAGCCCTTCCGCCTCGTGCGGAGGGGCTTTCTGCTTTTACCGAGCATGAGATCGCGGTCCTGCAATGGCTGCTGGAGACGCGCCTTGGGCTATTTCGCGTACGACTCCAGGTAGCCGCAATCCGAGCAACGGTACGCCGTGATCTCGTACTGCGGGCCTTCCTTAGAAGCCTTTACTCCGCGCCAGAATGACTTTTTCGGTTCGCCCGGCTGCCATTGCGACACAAAGCCGGATGCGTAATCTTTGTGGTCGAGAATAAAGCCCTGCTCCATCTCGCCGTTGCATTTCGGGCACCGATTGTGAGGTTCCATCATCATCGCCCTCCGGAAACAATTATCTCGAAGCGCGGCGCGTGGTGGCGTTTATAGAATCATGGTCCTGTTGCTCAGGGCTGCAAAGACCTTGCTGTAGGCGGATGGGTTCGCCCCCTTTAGGCTGGCGCGCAGCCATAGCGGACCTGTCAACCAAGCCCCATTGCTCTTCCGGAAGCCGAAGACGTCGCCCCACGGCAAGGATCCGGGGAGGGAGCACTCCTGTTCGAGCCATTTTGCGTTGTAGGCATGGCCGTTGGTGAGGTTGAAGGCGCCGCGTACGCGCACGACGTAGACCCAGCCGCCGGG
>JAFDVT010000342.1 GCA_018268875.1 Acidobacteriota bacterium | reverse complement strand
TGGGATGCGGCTACGGGCAAGCTGATCTGGCGGAAGGATTATTCGAAGACCGTGGACACGTCGAAGCTGTTCACAGGCACGGCGGCATCGCCGGTGTACGAAGCGGGATCGTTGATCGTAACCACCGGGGACGATCGCGGCAGTGTGATGCGCGCGTTCGACCCGGCGTCGGGACGCGAGAAATGGTCGCTGCCGTTGCAGGCGGGCCCTGGGTACGCATCGCCGGTGGTGGTGGACGGAGCCCTGGTTACGATGACCTCGCAATCGCTCATCACAGTTTCGGCGGCCACGGGAAAACTACTGTGGACGTTGCCGTGGAAAGATGAGTGGATCGAAAACATCGTCACGCCGGTTCGCGCGGGCGACTTGCTCATTTTCTCCGGCGTTCGCCGAGGTACGGTGGCGTACCGCATGCGTCCCAACGCGAGTCCTGTCGAGGCTTGGGCCAATCCCGGCGCGACGTTCTACATGAGTACGCCCGTGGCGGATGGGCAGTACCTGTACGGCCTGGGGTCGAAGCGCAAAGGTCAGTACCTGTGCCTGGATTTGAAGACTGGCAAGACGCTTTCGTCGACGGCCGGGCGCGAAGCCACGCAGGCGGCCGTGCTCAGCGCCGGCCGCTATGTTGTATGGTTGACCAATGAAGGCGACATGGTCGTGTCCCGAAAGAATCCGAACATGTTTGAACAAGTGGCGCGCTACAGCGTGTCGTCCGACAGCGGCGTGTGGACGCAACCGGTACTGATGGGGCGGACGGTGTTGATCAAAAGCGACACCTCCCTCGCTCTGTGGAGCCTCGACTAGTGCTGCGCTTGAAGCAAGTCAACAAGGACTACGCGACGCCGCAGGGACCGTTGCCGATTCTTCGCGACGTCGATCTGGAACTCGATCGCGGATCGGCGGTCGCGGTCACGGGGCCATCGGGCAGCGGCAAGAGCACGTTGCTGTACGTTACCGGCGCGCTCGATCCGCCGACCAGTGGCGAGGTCGTTCTGGACGGCAAGAATCCATATCTATTGAACGACGCCGAACTGTCGGCGTTCCGCAATCGCGCGGTCGGTTTCGTCTTTCAGGATCACCTGTTATTGCCGCAGTGTACGGCGTTCGAAAATGTTCTGGTACCCGCGCTGGCAGGGCATTCCGCGACGGACGCGGCAACGGAAGCCCGGGCGAAAACATTGCTCGATCGCGTCGGACTAGGTTCGCGGATGGGACACAAACCGGCCGCGCTTTCCGGTGGCGAACGGCAACGTTGTGCCATCGCACGAGCCCTGTTGTTCGAGCCGGTCCTGCTGCTGTGCGACGAGCCGACCGGCAATCTCGATCATGCCTCGGCGACCAACGTCGCGGACTTGTTGTTCGAATTGCACGTCGAACAAAAGACCATTCTGATCACCGTCACGCATAGCGAAGAATTGGCGTCGCGATTCCCCGTGCGATACCGCCTGAACGACCAGAGGTTGGCGTTGTCATGCCCGCCATGACCCGCCGCACGTTTTCGAGAAGCGGCACCTTCTATTACCTGCGAACGAACTTGACGGTACTGGCCGGAATCGCCATAGCCGTGGCCGTTCTGGCGGGCGCGTTGATCACCGGCGACTCGGTTCGCGCGAGCCTGCGGCGCCTGGTGTTGGACCGGCTTGGCAACACCGCGCAAGTGCTCACGGGCCCCGTGTTCTTTCGCGACGCGCTGGCCGCGGACATGCAAGGCACGCCGTTGATTGCGCTCGAAGGCATGGCCTCGCGGCAGGGCGGGGAACGTGCGGGCGGCGTGTTCTTTTATGGCGTCGACGATCGCTTCTGGAACTCTCACGGCAAGCCCGTTCCGGAGTTCGCGAACGGAGAGGCATTGATCAGTCCCGGTCTCGCTGGCGAACTCAACGCGAGTGCTGGCGACACGGTTCTGCTGCGGCTCGAAAAGCCATCGGCGATCCCTCGCGAATCGCTGCATGGACGCAAGGACGACACGGGTCGCACGATGCGGTTGCGAGTCGCCAAGGTGCTGGCGCGAGAGGCCCTCGGCGAATTTGCGTTGCGCCCTTCGCAAGGCGAGGTCAAGGCTGTTTTTATTCATCTACCGCGTCTGCAGCGCGACCTGGATCAGCAAGGCAAGGTCAATACGCTGCTATTTTCGAAGGACGTCACGCCGGATCTGCGCAAGATCACATTGGCGGACATGGGCATCCATATCGAACCCGCAGACAGCGGCCTCGCGCAGTTGACCACCGATAGCGCGGTGATCAGCGATGCGTTGGAGAAGGCCGTTGGCGCTGATACGCGGCAGAAGTTCCTGACGTATCTAGTCAATGCGATTTCGACGGCGAATGGCCGTGTCGTGCCGTATTCGCTTGCCACTGGCGTGTCGCCGGAATTCCTGCCGGTGCCCGCGGGGAGCGTTGTCATCAACGATTGGACGGCCCGTCAACTCGGTGTGCAGGCCGGCGCTACCGTGACGTTGGACTACTACGTCTGGGACCCCGCAGGCGCGCTGTTGACGAAAACAGCGGCCTTCCCGGTGTCGCGTGTGATCCCTACAAAAGATGATCGAACCTTGGCCCCGTCCTATCCCGGCATCACCGAAGCGACAACGCTGAGCGACTGGGACCCGCCCTTTCCGATGGATTTGAAGAAGGTTCGCCCGGTGGATGAAGAGTATTGGAAACATTACCGCACGACGCCCAAGATTTATCTCGCGATCGAAGACGCGCGCAAGTTGTGGGGTTCGCGGTTTGGGCATTCGACTTCGCTGCGGCTTGCGGAAACGGCCGTTGCGGGACTGCGCGAACGAATCACGCCGTCTCAGGTTGGCATGCTGCTCGCCGACGTTCGGCAATCCGGTGTCGAGGCATCGCAAGGTTCTACCGACTTTGGCGAATACTTTCTGTATTTCAGTTTTTTCCTCGTGGTGGCGGCGTTGATGCTGGCCTCGGTGTTCTTTCA
>JAFDVT010000341.1 GCA_018268875.1 Acidobacteriota bacterium | reverse complement strand
TCCGTGCAGAATGAGATCGAGGTTCTGCCGGTGTCTCCGAATGACGACCGGTTGCGCATGGCGTTGTACCGCGCCATTTATTCGAAGCCGCAATTGCAGCGGTATTCGATCCGCGCCGTGCCGCCGATCCACATCATCGTCAAGAACGGCAACGTGACGCTCGAAGGAGCGGTTGGCAGCGAAGCGGACAAGAACGTCGCCAACATCGCGGCCAACGGCGTCTCGGGTGTGTTCTCGGTGAAGAACAATCTGGTTGTGGATAAGTAACAATCGGAGAGTGCCCGTCGCTGCCGCTGCCGCCACTCATGAACTTCCATCGATGCCCTTCAATCGTTTGCTGGGCATTCGGATTCACCGCCAACACAAGGATGGCGTGACAATTTCGTGCGAGATGCGCCCGGAATTGCTGAACGCGTCGGGCGTGGTGCACGGCGGAGTGACAGCCAGCCTGGCCGATTCAGCAGTAGGAATCGCCACCGTACGTCACTACAAAGGACGTCCGGTGGCGACAGTTGAGTTAAAGATCAACTATTTCCGTCCGATTCCTCCTACAGGCGTTGTCTACGCGCGTGCCCGCCTGCTCAGGACCGGCAATACGCTATCCATCGGCCAAGTCGAAATCCGCGACGCCAAGCGAAATCTTGCGGCGGTCGCTATTGCCACGTACATACTGCTCGACACCCGAACGGAAAAATGACCACTTATGACTATGCTGTCGTTGGCGGCGGCATAATCGGCCTCGCCACCGCGTACAAGCTTCTGGAGCAACTCCCGTCGGCGGGGGTCGCCGTGTTCGAGAAGGAAGCGAAAGTCGGTCAGCACCAAAGCGGGCACAACAGCGGCGTTCTACACGCGGGGCTGTATTACAAGCCCGGTTCGTTGAAGGCGCGCCTCGCCGTGTACGGCATCCGCAAGATGACGCAATTCTGCATCGACAACGGCATCCCGCACGAGATCTGCGGCAAGCTGGTGGTGGCGACTTCAGAAGACGAGATTACGCGGCTCAAGGAGTTGCAAAATCGCGGCCAGCAGAACGGTTTATCCGGTTTGCGCTGGCTGTCGCCGCAGGAAATGCGCGAGATCGAACCGAACGTTGCGGGAATTGGCGCGGTGCATGTGCCGGAGGAAGGCATTGTCGATTACGGCGCGGTGTGCGAAGCGATGCAGCGTCATATTGGCGCCGCCGGCGGGCAGGTTCTCACCGGGCACCGCGTCGATTCGCTGGAACGCGCTAACGGAACCTGGACGATATGTACGCCGAAAGGCCAGTTCCAGGCGCGGTACCTCATCAATTGCGGCGGCCTGCATTGTGACCGGATTCTGGCCATGTCCGGCCTGCCCCGGCAAACGCGTATCGTTCCGGTGCGCGGCGAATATTTCTCACTGAACGAAGAAGGCGCGAAGCTTGTCCGCAACCTGATTTACCCGGTTCCGGACCCGGCGTTTCCGTTCCTGGGCGTGCATTACACGCGCATGATTCACGGCGGGGTGGAAGCGGGTCCGAACGCGGTGCTGGCCACGCGGCGCGAAGGCTACACGAAGTCGGAGTTTTCGCTCGGCGACGTTTGGGACACGCTCAGCTTCCCGGGCTTTTGGAAGTTCATGGCCAAGTATCCGTCGATGACGGCGTATGAGATCAAGCGGTCGTTCAGCCGGGCGGAGTTCACGCGGTCGCTGCAAAAGCTGGTGCCGGCGGTGGAGGAATCGCACCTGGGGGCGGGCGGCGCGGGGGTTCGCGCACAGGCGATCGCGATGGACGGGACGATGGTGCAGGACTTTGAGATCGTGCGGGCGGAGGACGCGATGCATGTCGTGAACGCGCCCAGTCCCGGAGCCACGGCCTCGCTGGCGATTGCCGAGCATTTGCTGACGCAGATGGTGTAATTTCCTACGGCTCGATCACAGCTTTTTTGATCGAATCCAGGCTGCCGAATAGCCGCGTGAAGTACGCATTGCCCTGCTGTTCGGCGAGCCGCGGGTCCGGACCGCCGCCTCCACGATTCGCGGTCTCGCCGTACTTCGCGTACAGTTCGTCCACCACCGGCAAACCTTCCACAATTCGGCCGAACGGGACGAAATCCTCGCGATCGAGCGCCTTGTTGTCCGACAGATTGATGAACACCTGCGTGCGCCGCGTGTTCGGACCGAGCTTCGCAAAGCTCAACGTGCCCCGTTTGTTTTCGAGCACGCGCTTGTCGTCCTGGAGCGGCGCCTTCATGTTCCACAGCGAATTCGTGTCGGGGTCCTTGTTGATGCCGAACTGCGCGACGAACTTTCGCACCACGCGGAAGAACACCGCGTCATTGTAGTAGCCTTCGCGGCACAGGCGATAAAATCGCTCCGCCCCCAGCGGCGCCCATTCGCGCTTCACCTCCACCGTGAAATTGCCCTTGGTGGTTTCAAAGCGCACCCGGTACGCGTCGGGCATGGTCTCCGGCGGCAAAGCGCTCGCCTTCGCGGGGGCCTTCTTCTTTTCCGCATCGGGCGCGGAGGAAGAGGAAGAACAGGCGGCGGCAAAACAACATAATGCGGCGATCGCGGCCAGACGGCGGGATATCATCACTCGATTATCATCTCCCATCGCTGTAAAATTCGTACTTGCGCCTGACACGACTTCTTTTCCCGGTGCTGTTGTTGGCCTCAGCCTCCTGTGACGGACCACCTCGTATGCGCGATGCGCCGGCAAAGTCCGTCAAAGGTTGCATTGCCGCCGAATCGATGGAGGTCATGATGGCGATCGCGGCGGATCGTTGGGGCGCCTCGCAGGCCGACCCCGGCAAGGCCATGGACAGTTCCACACGCCGCGAGGCGATGCGTGTCTTCGTGGTGGAAGGCAAGGCGTTTACTCTGGACGCCGGAACCAAGGTGGCCGTCCAATCCGTAACCGACGCCAATGAGGCCGGCGTCAGCTATGTGTATGCGAAGCCGCTGAACGGCAAGTACGCCGGACGCGATATCGTACTCGAATCGACGTGCATCGAATCATGAAGAAGAACTTGCTCCTCCTCGTACTACTGGCAGCGGCGACAACGCTGCTGCCAGCCGCTCCGATACCCGAACTGCTTCGCAAGCATTTGACCTTTCACGCGAGCTTCGACCAGCCGAACGGACAGGAAGCCGACTTCGCCCGCGGCGACCGCAAGATTTACAACGCGCCCGATTACGGCAAGCAGTTCGATCAGGCCAAGCCCGGCTTTGGAAGCGTCGACGTGGAGGTGGAGAAGGGCGCGGGCGTGAACGGCGGCAGCGCGCTGAAGTTTCGCTCCACCAACAAGCAGGCGCTGTTCTTTCGTGGCGCCAAACACCTCGCGCTCGCCGGCGGAACCTTTTCGTTCTGGCTCCGGCTCGATCCAGCCGTCGATCTGTGGCCCAACTATTCCGACCCGATCCAGCTTACGGACGGTGACTACAACGATCGCGCGCTTTGGGTGGATTTTTCGAAAGACGAGCGCCCGCGCTGGTTCCGCCTCGGCGCGTTCGGACAGTTGAAGGCCTGGAACGGTTCGCACCCGCGCCCGGAAGTGAATCCGGACTTTACCAAGCGGCTGATTGTCGTCAAGAATCCGCCCTTCACGCGCGAGGCCTGGACGCATGTGGCGATCACGTGGTCGAGCCTCGGCACCAGCAAGGGCACCGCGTCGTTGTACGTGAACGGCAAGCTCGTCCCGGCGCCCGCGAGCGTACCCGAAGCGTTCACCTGGGGTGCCGAAAAGCTGGCGATTCGCCTCGGGCTGAACTACACCGGCAAGGTGGACGAACTCGCGGCATTCGAACGCGTGCTCACCGAAGACGAGATCGGTTCGATCTACAAAAGCGGCCAGTCCAAATAGATTGGCGTCTAAAACATCAGGCGCATCGACAGTTGAATCTGGCGCGACGTCCCAAACCCGATCGTGCGTCCGAATGTGTTGAAGATACGGCCGAAGTTCACCGTGTTGTAGGTGCTGTTGGCGAAGTCGAAGTTCGGCCGGTTGAAGACGTTGAACACCTCGCCGCGGCACCGCAGGTTGAACCGTTCGGAAAGCTTCGTGTTCTTCGTGATCGAAGCGTCGAAGTTGATCAGGTCCGGGCCACGGCCGATGTTGCGGGCCGCGTTGCCGAAGGTGCCCGCCGCCGGTAGCGAAAACGCCGCCGTGTTGTACCAGTTGTTGATGGACTGATTGGCCGCGAACACGTTCTGCCCGGCGACAACGTTGGGACGTTGATTGGCGAGGTTCGAATTGCCAAACGTGTTGACGCCGATCGCGACGCTGCTGGCGATGCCGCTACGCAGCAGGGCGAGGCTCGAAATCTGCCATCCGCCGTATTTCCTGCCTTTGCCGAACGGCAGATCGTACAGCGCGTTGTAGGTCACGTTGTGGCGCACATCGCCCGAACCGAGGCCGCGTTCGCAACCGCCCAGGCAGCGGTTGTCCTGCGGCTGCGTGGAATACAGCGCGTAATCCTGCACGTTGTCGATCGCCTTTGCGTAGGTGTAGTTGAACGTGCCCGTGAGGCCGGAACTGTACCGCCGCGTGAGGTTCACCTGCAGGCCGTGGTACACGCTCTGCGCATCGTTGTATTCGACGTTGACGTTGGCGTAACCGGCTATCGGACGGCGTCCCAGCGCCGGGTCAAAAAAATTGATGTTACGGGCGCGGCGCAGGTTTAGCCCGCGATTGCCGACGTAGGCCGCCTGCAGCGACATCTGGCCCGGCAGTTC
Organism: Acidobacteriota bacterium; assembly: GCA_018268875.1. GTDB lineage: Bacteria > Acidobacteriota > Terriglobia > Bryobacterales > Bryobacteraceae > F-183. The sequence goes on along the minus strand of JAFDVT010000341.1, from coordinate 2,653 downwards.
GTGGATGAGGGTGAAGTTCCACTGCTGGGCGTAAAACTCCGGCTTGGTCCAATGGAAACCTTCGACGTTCGGCAGCGCCACCGTACCGACCCCGCTTGCGGGAACGTACGGATACGCGAGTCCCGCGACGTCCGAACGCAGAATCGTGGTGTTGCCAGGAATGGTGTTGGCCGCGAGGTTGTACCCGTTGCCCGGAGGATACTGCTGGTAAAAGATGCCGTACCCCGTGCGGATCACCAGCTTTTTATACGGTTGATAGCTCAGGGCGATGCGCGGACCCAGGTTCTTCTTGTTCATCTTGTACCACTGGCCGCCCACCGCTCCCAGGGTCATCGTGCGCGTGTCGAACGTACGGTAACGATCGTATTCGCCGTGGTTCGGCGGTGCGACGTCCCAGCGCAAGCCGAGGTCGACGGTGAGGCCCGGACGCGCCTGCCAGGTGTCCTGCAGATAGACGCCAACATGGTCCTGGCGGCGGCCGCTACCGGGATCGCCATTCTGCGACGTCATCTGATTCAGGCGATTGTTGATGAAGTCGTCGATCGACGTGTATTGCAGCGTCGTCAAGCCGCGCGAGTACGGGTTGACGCCGGTATGCCACCACATGCCGCCCGCTTTCACGGTGTGCGACCCGTTGACGATCGACACCGAACCGCCATACTGGTTGACCTGCGAGTTGGTGCGTGAAAAGCGCCGCGAACCCACGACCGCGCTGATGCCGGTGATGTTCACCTGCGGAATGTTGGTCTCCGAATTGAGCGAACTGCCCCAGCGCTGCAGGCCCGCGCTCCATTCCGTCACGATGTACGGGCTCCACACGCGCGAGTACGAAACAGTGGCGTTAGTCGTCGTGACCGGCACCTGCTGGAAATCCGTCAACCCCACCGCCGTGGGCGTGACGCCGAACAGCGGACCTCGCGTCTCCGAATCGTTCAGATTGAAACGACCAAAGATTTTGTCCCGGTCCGACAGGTTGTAGTCGACGCGGACGCTGCCGGTATCCTCGCGCACGCGGGACACGCCGGTGGTGGTGTAGCTGTCGACATACGGGTTCGACGTCGGCGACTGGCCCATCGGAAACTGATCGACGATGGTGCGCAGCGCGGGCGAGGTGGCCAGCACCTGCGAGCGCAACAGCGCGCTCGGCACCGTCTGGCTGCCGGTGATGCCGACACCCTGGCGCGAACCTTCGTACGCCAGCATGTAAAACACCTTGTTTTTCACAATCGCGCCGGCGATGTTGCCGCCTGGATTGTTGTAGCGGAACGGCGCCATCGGCGCGGGCTTGGTGTTGAAGAAATTGCGGGCGTCCAAAAAGTCGTTGCGAAAGAAATTGAAGATGGACCCGTGAAAGTCGTTGGTGCCGCTGCGCGTGACGATCGCGATGGAACTGCCGGCGCTGCGGCCGTATTCCGCCTTGTAGTTGCCGGACTGCACGCGAACCTCGCCAATCGTTTCGAGGCTGCCGGTTAACAGGCGGGCGCCGCGCTCAAAGCCGTTGGCCATGTACGGCTGATCCACGCGCGAACCGTCCACGCCGTCGATCGAGAAGTTGTTGGCGATCGAGTGCATGCCGTTGAAGCCCATGTCGGCGATATAGTTGCTGCGGGCCACCGCGCCCGGGCTCAGCAGCGAAAACCGGCCATAATCGCGCCCGTTGATCGGCAGTTCGATGAGCTGTTTGTTGTTGAAGTATGCGCCCTGGGCGGCGTTGGCCTCGACCGGCGTCTCGGTGGCCGTCACCTCCACCACCTCGTTCAACGTGCCCGCCGACAGAAAGAATTCGAACGGCAGGTTGGCGGCAACGGCAAGCGTAATCTGGTTGCGAACCTGTGCCTGGAACCCGTCGGCCTCCACCGTCACCCGGTAATCGCCGGTCGGCAGATCGGGGAACGAAAACCGCCCCTGATCGTCCGCCAAAGCCTCCCGCCGCAGACCCGTGCCCGGGTTTTCCACCTTTACTTTGGCGCTGGGAATCGCCGCTTGCGACGAATCGAACACCTGGCCGCTGATGCGGCCCACCGCAGCCTGCCCGTATAAGGAAATCCCCGTCAAGGCCAGCGCGAACAGCAATCTATTCTTCTGAAACATCCACACTCCCGTTCTGCTGGTACTCATCGACCCGAAGGACCATACTTTGATACAGTTAGTGCTTCCTCACGTGACTTTGCGCGAATTGTTGGCGAAAGCATCTCCGCTCCGCTCCGGCGATCAGCTTGCGGGGCTCGCCGCCGGTTCCGCCGAAGAGCGGGTCCGGGCGCAGATGCGGCTGGCCGAAGTACCGCTCCGGCGGTTCCTCGAAGAACCCGTCGTCCCCTACGAAACTGATGAAATCACGAGGCTTATCCTCGATTCGCACGACGCGGCAGCCTTTGCGCCTGTCTCCCACCTCACTGTGGGGGACTTCCGGAACTGGCTGCTCGCCGCCCCCGCAAACGCCGTAACCTCTCTCGCGCCGGGTCTAACACCGGAAATGGTGGCGGCTGTCTCCAAACTGATGCGCCTACAGGACTTGGTGGCCGTAGCCGCCAAATGCCGCGTCGTCACCCGGTTCCGTACCACCATCGGCCTCGCGGGGCGTATGTCGACCCGGCTGCAGCCCAACGACCCCACCGACGACCCCGAAGGCATCGCCGCCTCGATCATTGATGGA
>JAFDVT010000340.1 GCA_018268875.1 Acidobacteriota bacterium | reverse complement strand
TCTTCCTATCGGCTTCCGCGGATGGGGGCGAGTTGTATACATCCGGCGGTCACCTCACCTGGGTCCCACCGTCGAAGGAGCCGAAAGTCATTCCGGGCCGGACGGCCGGCGTCCTAAGCGGCGACGGCAAAACGGTGTGGACGCAGAGATGGCTCGACGAGTACCGTACGGATCTGCAGCGATGGCAGTGGGGAGAGAATAACCCCCATTATGAAACCGCGATTCGAGGCACCATCTGGAGCACGTCCTTCGATGGCACCGGGATCCTGGGGATGGTGCAGGGAGTTCCGATGCGCAACGTTCGCCTTCTCGAAATCGGGGCACAGAAGCAATCCGACATCAGGCTTCTGCAGCATCCCCGCTGGAACCTCTATCGCGCCTATTTTTCTCCGGACAGCCAGTGGGTGGCATTCACCGCCGTGAAAGAAGACGAATCCCGCTGGCTGATGCTGGCGCCATTCCGCACCGTCGGCGCGGTGCCTCCGGAAGACTGGATCGAAATCGCGGAAGGCGTCAGCCACCAGTTTTCATTGGACGGGAACGCGCTTTACTTTCTGTCCGGCCGCGATGGTTTCGGATGTATCTATGTCGTACATCTCGACCCCACTACGAAACGGCCGGCCGGCCCTCCGAAAGCAGTCCTGCACCTCCACGGCAATGGCCCAAACGCGCAAAGTATGCCCGCAAGCGCCTTCCGGATCGGCGTGTCGAAGCTCGGCCTCCACTTTTCGCTAGGCGAGGAGGAGACGCAGGTTGTTCACTACCAATAGACGCCTTAGATGAGTGCGGCGACCTGTTCCGCGGTTGCTTTGGCGGATCCCGGATTCTGTCCGGTCACCAGTCGCCCATCGACCACCACGTTCGAGACAAACGGCAGCAGGGCTTTTTCGTAGAGAGCGCCCCGCTGCTTCATCTCTTGCTCGGAGTTGTAGGGCACCTTCTTGTCGACCCCAGCCAGAATCTCTTCCACCCATGAATACCCAGTGAGGCGCCGTCCGGACACCAGCAGCGTGCCGTCGGACAGTTTTGTATTCAGGAGCCCGCAATATCCGTGGCAGACGGACGAGACTACGCCGCCGCGTTCATGGATCTCGCGTGTGAGCCGTTGGAGGCCCGGATCGTCCGGAAAGTCGAACATCACGCCATGCCCGCCGGTGAAGTAAATGGCGTCAAACTCCGCCGCATCGATCTCATCCGGCCGCGCTGTTTGCTCGATCATCGTATGGCGCGTCTTGTCCGCCAACCACCGCTTGGCCGAGGCATCCGCGTTGGGCCACTTCAGCGAACGCGGTTCCAATGGCGCGACACCGCCCTTGGGACTCACCACCCGCTGGGCAAACCCTTTTGCCTCGAAGATGTCATAGGCATGCACAAACTCCGACAACCAAAGACCCGTTGGCTGACTGGGGTCCGCATAATGCCCCACATTGGTCACGAAATGAAGAACACGCTTTGCCATTCGCTGCTCACCTCACCATAACGTTGAAGTTCGGTTGAATGTCAACCTGTCACTTCGCGCCGCGCGGCAAAAGCAGTCCTCGACTACGCAACCCGGCGAGCACCCGCTTCGTATTGTCGGCGCACGCCAGGCCCGTTGGACGGTTTTCGATCGTCTCAATCGCGGCCAGGAGCGATGCGCGGTTCCGCTTCAGCCGCGCTTGCAAGGCTTCGATGTCCGCGACTTTTCGCTTCAACGCGCCGAGCAACCGGTCATGCTGCCAGTTGTTCGCGTCCAGGGGGAGCAGTTCGCGGATCTGCTTGAGCGTGAAGCCAACAGTCTGGGCACTGCCGATGATTTCCAGAACCATCGCCGCCTCCGGTCCGTACTCCCGATAGCCGTTGTTCTGCCGCCTCGCCTTGATCAACCCGCTCGCCTCATAGAAGCGAATTCGGGAAGTCGCCAAGCCTGTCGCTTTCGCCAGTTCTCCGATCTTCATGCGTTGCATCCGCCGTGGATTGACATTCAAGTGAACTTCAATCTTACAATCAGGGAAACGCGCAACAAGCCGGAGGAAAGCATGCCCCACTGTACGACCAAAGACAACGTTGACATCTTCTACAAGGATTGGGGACCGCGCGATGCGCAGGTCATCTTCTTTCATCACGGCTGGCCTCTCAGTTCGGACGACTGGGACGCCCAGATGCTCTTCTTCCTGAAGCACGGCTATCGCGTCGTCGCGCACGACCGGCGCGGCCACGGCAGGTCGAGCCAGGTCTGGGACGGGCATGATATGGACCACTATGCCGATGATGTCGCGGCTGTCGTCAATCATCTTGGCGTACAGAAGGCCGTGCACGTTGGGCATTCTACCGGTGGTGGCGAAGTCATCCACTACATCGCTCGCCACGGCGAAGACCGTGTCGCGAAGGGAGTGCTGATCAGCGCGGTTCCACCCTTGATGGTGAAGACCGAGAGCAACCCGGCCGGCCTGCCCAAGGCGGTGTTTGACGACTTCCAGGCGCAACTCGAGGCCAACCGTTCTGAGTTCTACTACAACGTCGCCGCGGGTCCATTTTATGGTTACAACCGCCCCGGCGCGAAGGCATCGGAGCCCGTGGTTTGGAACTGGTGGCGGCAGGGAATGATGGGCGGCGCAAAGGCACACTACGACGGTATCGTCGCTTTTTCGCAGACCGATTTTACGGAGGACTTGAAGAGCGCCTCGATCCCTGTCCTGGTCATGCACGGCGAGGACGATCAGGTGGTGCCATATGCGAGCTCTGGCCTGCTGTCCGCCAAGCTGCTAAAGAACGGCACCCTGAAATCGTATCCAGGCTTCCCGCATGGCATGCCGACCACGCAGGCGGACGTTATTAACGCGGATCTGCTCGCGTTCATCCGAGGCTAAGTCGATCGTGCAGACGATTCTTGGAGCCAGCGGGCAGATTGGCCGCGAGTTGGCCTTGCACTTGAAGCAGGACGGTTTCACGAACGAGATCCGGCTGGTCAGCCGGAAACCGCAAGCGGTGAACGAGTCCGACCAGTTATGCGGCGCCGATCTGCTCGATGCCGCGCAGGCGATGCGCGCCGTCGAAGGTTCCCGGATCGCTTACCTCACGGTGGGCTTGCCGATGGATACACAGCTGTGGGTACAGCAGTGGCCGATTCTGATGCGCAACACCATCGCTGCCTGCGCGGCCCACCGTGTGAAGTTGGTGTTCTTCGACAACACGTACATGTACCCGCAAACGGCGGAACCTCAGACCGAGGCAACCCCGTTCCAGCCCTACGGCAAGAAAGGCGAAGTTCGCGCCAGCATTGCCCGCCAGTTACTGGACGCCATGCGGGAGCGCCGCGTGGAAGCGATGATTTGCCGCGCCCCCGAGTTCTATGGGCCAGCCCGGACGCAGAGCATTACCAATACGATGGTCATCGACAACCTGCGCGCCGGCAAAGCGGCAAAGGTGTTCCTGAGTGACAGCACCCTGCGAACGTTGATCTACACGCCGGACGCCGCCCGCGCGATGGCGCTACTCGGCAACACCCCGGATGCCTATGGTCAAACCTGGCACCTACCTTGTGACGACAATCGGCTGACATACCGGCAATTCGTTTCACTCGCGGCGGAGACCTTCGGCGTCCCATCGCGCCACCATGTCATCCGGCGATGGCAATTGTGGCTCGCCGGCCTTGTCAACAAACAGGCTCGTGATGCCGCCGAACTTTTGCCACGCTACGCCGTGGACAACATTTTTGTGTCGGACAAGTTCAAGCTGCGGTTTCCCGATTTTCCCGTCACGACCCTCGGCGATGGCCTCGCCGCGATTGGCGACGAGCCATCTACCGGTCGAGCGGGCGTCGCCCGTTAGGCTTACGCGGTGCGGGAACGGCGCACGACGAGCGCCAGGGCGCTAGTTCCAAGCAAGAGGATTGCGCCAGGCTCGGGAACCGAATTCGTCGAACCGATATTCACTGTGAAAGAATCGGCATGATCGCCGCTTCCCCACTTGTATACGTAGGTTCCCGGTGTCAGGCCGAGCGCGGCAAAGGTAGTTGAATTCCATGTGGAGGTGCTCGATAGCGCGCTGCCAGAGACGTATCCGTTTGGGAGATAGATGATCGTCCCAAAACCAGTGTAAGCAGTAGCAATGTCGATCGGATTACCGCTTCCGGAGTTCGGAAAGGCCAGGCCACCCGTTCCAAAGCTCGTTGGACCGCTGATGGTTCCCGTGGTGTACGCACTAACCCCGATTGGGGGGTTGCCAGGAGCTCCCAACCCGGCAAAACTTCCGCCACTCGGGTAAGCCGGGTATAGCGCCCCTCCGCCGGCAGTCCAGAATGCGAACGTGAGCCCGGCCAAGTCGATACTACCGGACGCGGTGCCGACCACATTCGATCCTGACTCCGTGAAGTTCATGATTACATCTGCTCGAGCATCCTGGGATGACGCGAGCAGCAATGCCGATAGTGCGGCAATACGCAAAACTGATTTGGCTGTCATTCTCTTCCTCCTCAACCTTGTTCTTCGTCCTACTACGGATGCCAACCATTGTATTGAAGCTTGCGTTAAAGGGACAACAAATCCGCCGTTCCGGGTCGGGGCCTTTTGGCGTTTCGTGAGAAACGGCGGTCCCCCATTTGGCGTAATCCGCAAGCCGATTGGCGTCTTTCGCGGGTGAACGGAGCATCGAAGCATCCTAGAATTGAAATCGAAGAAGCGAAGGAGAGCAATGATGTTCGACAGGAAAAAGAAGACGGCACTCGTGACCGGGGCATCCTCCGGCATGGGCAAGGAGATTGCCAAGCAGCTCATCAACGACGGCTATCAGGTGTATGTGGCAGCGCGCCACGTCGAGAAAATGGAAGACCTCGCCCGCCTCGGCGCAATGCCGCTGCGCATGGATATCTCCAAGGACCCAGACGTCACTGCCGCCGTCGACACCATCCTCGGGCAGGTGGACAGTGTCGACGTACTGGTCAACAACGCCGGGTTCGGACTGTATGGCCCCATCGAGGACGTCGGCTTGGATGAGGCCCGCTACCAGTTCGAAGTGAATGTCTTCGGCACCGCCCGCCTGACGCAACTTCTGCTGCCAGCCATGCGCAAGAAAGGCTCCGGCACAATCATCAACATCACTTCCATGGGCGGCAAGGTTTATACACTGCTCGGGGGCTGGTATCACGCAACCAAGCACGCTCTCGAAGGATGGTCGGATTGCCTGCGGCTGGAACTCGCCCCCTTCGGCATTCGAGTGGTGGTCATCGAGCCAGGCTTGATCGAGACCGAGTTTGGGAATACCGCCGCCGATGGCCTTCTGCAACGGTCCGGCAGCGGCGCCTACGGCAAGCTCACCCAGGGTGTCGCCAAGTCGATGCAGGAGGCGTACGGACGCGGACGCGGTACGAGCCCCAGCGTGATCGCCGCTATCGTGTCCAAAGCCGTAAAAGCGAAGAACCCGTCGACACGCTACGTTGCCGGCAAATACGCGGCCCCGATGATCTTTATTAGAAAGTGGTTCGGTGATCGGGCGTTTGACCGCGTCATCATGAGCCAGATGAGATAGCCAATCTCACCGACGAAGCTCGCCGCGCGAAAGTCAACCAAATGAGCAGAGTCCCTCCAGACCGGTGCAACGTGCCGCCAGCGTTCTGGCGCGCGATGGAACGGATCGGGCTGCCGCCGGCGGCCCTGCTGCGCCAAGCCCGGCTCCCGGCCGCACTCCATCTCGACGGGCAGGCGGTCATTACCACCGCACAATACTTCGCTCTCTGGAAAGCCATCGAGGACCTCAAAGCGGACGGCGACCTAGGCATCAAGCTCGTCGAAGGCACGCCCACGGCGGCGCATCCCCCGTCAAGCCTGGCGGCCTTCTACGCGAGCGACTATCGCGACGGACTCCATCGCACCGCACGATTCAAGCGTCTTTGTACTCCTGAACACTTGCACGTCACGGAGGACAAGGCCGAGTGCACCATCACCATCGAGTGGCACCATGCGACCACACCTGAGCCGGCGATTCTCACGGACATAGGCTTCGCATCGGTCGTCGAACTCGGCCGACGGGGCACGGGGCAGCACCTGACGCCCCAACGAGTAGAGCTCACACGCTCCAGAACACAAGCCCCGCTGCACAAAGCGTATTTCGGATGCCCAATCCGATACGACGCCCCACGCAACGCGTTGGTACTCAAAACGGCCGACCTCGACCGGCCATTTCCCGGCCGCAACCCGGAACTGCTCGAACTCCTGACGCCAGCCCTCGTCGCGGCACTTGACGACCTACAAGCGTGCGATTCGGTCAGCGAGCGAGCGAGGATCGTGATGAAGCGGAACCTGGCGAGCGGCCGCCCCGAATTGTCCGAGGTGGCGCGAGAACTCGGGATGAGCGAACGCACGCTACAACGTCGAATTACGGACGAGGGAACAACGTATCGCGATCTCCTCGTGGCAGCGCGACAGGAACTCGGACGCCAACTACTCTCCGACCCCGCGGCCCCCATCAACGAAGTAGCGTACCTGCTGGGCTTCCAGGACACCAGTTCCTTCTATCGCGCCTTCCGCGACTGGGAAGGCGTAACGCCCAACCGGTGGCGGGAACACAATGCCAGCGAACCGCTTGGGGATCAATAGCTTCCCGCCAGTCCGGCGAAACGCAGCCGCCCGTTGCAACAAAATGTGACAATCGGACTGTATTTCCCGACCCATGCGCCGCCGTTGGATTATCCCCGTGTTCAGCCTGCTCGCCTACGCGGCCGTGGCAGACAGCGGCAACCAGGAACGCTTCCGTTTTTACACGACCGACGACGGCCTCCCCCAGGACTCCGTTCTGGCCATGCTCCAATCGCGCGACGGCTTCCTTTGGTTCACCACCTACCGTGGTCTTGTCCGCTTCGACGGCGTCCGCTTCAAAGTCTTTGATCAGAGCAACACCCCGGCCATCCGAAGCACCATCTTTGTCGCTTCCGCCCTAATGGAGGATCGCGATGGCGACATCTGGGCGGGAGCCTGGAGCGGGGGCGCCATCCGGTATCACAAGGGCCAGTTCACCTCCTACACCACGAGCGACGGCCTCGCGGACATGTCCGTCAAACGCATCGATCAGGACGCCTCTGGCAACATCTGGCTCCACACACCCCGTGGACTCAGCTTGCTCCCCGCCGGCAAGCAAAAGCTCGAACCAGTCGCGACCATCGATGGGGAGGACACCGCCCGCTACCTCACCCGGCCGGCCTCCGTGGGCTGGGATGGCGACCTCTTTGGACTTTGGCGCACCGGCCGTGGCGCCACCGGTCTGCAGCGCTTTGCCTACGGCAAGTGGACCGATGTCCCGCTCCCGCCCGGGTCCGGCGACCCGGCAAAGCTTCGCATCGAGATCACGGTGGAGGACCCGCAAGGCAGGCTTTGGTACCGCATCCTCGGACGCCCTGCCAGCGCCACCGAAAGCTATTGCGTGGAAGCCGACGGCCGCCTCACTACGTATCGAGGACTGCCGGCCGGCACCTTCGCCAACTACCTTGATCGCACAGGCCGCCTCTGGATCACCGACACCAAGGGCAATACCGCGCTCTGGCGCGACGGCATCGCCACCAAAGTACCCGGCCTCTCAACCGCGACTCCCATCCGGGTACTCGAAGATCGCAACGGCGGCATCTGGGCCGGGACCCTCAACCAGGGCCTACTCTACGCCCCTACGGATTCGATCGGTGGCATCCGCCTCCCCGGCGGCGCGGAGGCCAACACCATCCGCTCACTCCTGCAGGACCGCCAGGGCGATATCTGGGTCGGCAGCTATGGGCTCACCCGTATCCACGATGGCCAGATGCAGACCCATATGCTGCCTTCGTCGATGGCCAAGTGGTCCGGCGATCAGATCGTCTGGTCCTTGTGGGA
>JAFDVT010000033.1 GCA_018268875.1 Acidobacteriota bacterium | reverse complement strand
GCGTCATGGAACGGATGGTGGAAGACATATAGCGAAGAATCTTTTCCACAGCCCGGCAACCATTTTTGGAAGCCCCTCGACAATTGCTATGGGAATGTGGAAAATGAAAAGAAGTGAAGACCAGCGTGTCTGGTCTGGAACTGAGTGAGATGAGAGGTGAGCGGTAAGCCGGCTGTGTAGCACAGTTTTTTCCCAGATCCGATAGCTTCAGGAATGGATTGCCGGGCGTTGTTGTGAAAGATTCAGCAACCCTAAACGACGGCTCCCCCCAATAAGCGACCCGGTCTGTCAGTCAGTGGAAGCGTTCCGAGCAGATAGAACTCCGCTTCCCCATCCGGCCCGTGATAGACGCGAACGACCTTCTCTTCCTTCGTTAGCAGAGTCTGGCGTCTCCACGTACACAGCGCCTTCTCTGCCGCGCGAAGCGGATTTGGATAACTAGGTCCCGCCTTTTGTTGTTGTCTCGGTTGCAGCCAACTCCGCTGCACCCTTCACCCGGGTTCCCGCCGGCTCGCCGCCGCGCGGAACTCCAGAGTGAACCGTAGGTTTCTGCGCCCATTTTGCGCGCGCCAGGAACCGGGAGAGAACAGTATGAGCAGTAAAGAGTTAGTGGTCTCCTCCACGCGCCACGAGACACGCCTGGCGATTCTCGAGGACGACCAACTTGTAGAAGTCTTTTTCCAGCGCTCCAACGAGTATTCGCTGGCCGGAAGCATTCATAAAGGACGCGTCACCAGGGTCCTGCCCGGCATGCAGTCGGCATTCGTCGACCTGGGCCTCGAACGCGACACCTTCCTCTACGTTTCGGACTTCTACGACGAACACAATGAGGATATAGACAAGATCACCGGAGGCTCCGAAGAGCGCCCGCCCCGTCGCGGCGAGGCTTCTTCGACCGGCGCTTCCTCAACCGCCACCTCGGCCTCGGCCCAGACCCGTGGCGCTGGTAGCGGTGACGACAGCGGCAACCGTCGCGGCGGACGCAACCGCCGTGGTGGACGCGACCGCGACCGCAGAGGAGGCGACCGTGGCGGCTCCCGTGGCAGCGGTAACAATGCCGAAACGACACAGACCCTCGAGCGCCTCGAGGACGCACCCACCGAATTAGTCGAAATCTATCCTTCGGAAACCGAAATCGGCAACGGCGACTTCGCTGTTCCCGCCGCCGAACCGCAGGGCGAAGCCACGCTGGCGGCAACCGGAGAAGAAACGGCCGCTGCGGCGGAAGGCCAGACGGCAACAACGCAGTCCTCCGACGACAAGGGTGGCGATCGCAACAACCGTGATCGCGGTGGAGCGCGCCGTGGACGCCGCCGTGGTCGTGGACGCGGTCGCGGTTTCCCCGACTCGAAGTACGCGGCCCCCGGCGAGGAAGAAGACGCGCCGCTCGATAGCGAGGCGCCGGAATCGGCCGCCGAGGAAGCTGCCGAGCCCGTGATCGTGGCAACCGAAGTTGCCGCCGTGCAAACCGCCGATACAGCCGTCGTCGCGGACGCCGAAGTATTCCTGTTGCCTGGCGAATCGTTGCGCAAGTACCGCGGCGCGACGCCTCCCCCGCTTCCTGCCGCCGTGGTCCCTCCCGCCGCGAAGCCCGAGGCCACAGCAGCAGCCGCCGCAACACCGCCACCGCTCCCGGCAGCCGCGGTCGTAGCAGCAGCAGCAGCCGCCGCTACGCAGGATGACGAAGACGAGAACATCGCCGACGAAGGCCACTTGAGCCTCGCCTCGCACGACTTCGAAGAGCATCCTTCGGCCAACGCCCTGCCCGACGCTCCCGAGCATCCCGAACGCAAGATCGAACTGCTCACCCAGGAAGAACTCGTCGAAGCGCTGGAAGACTCGGACCCCGTCGAAGACGTCGTACCGGCCGCCGAAGGCTCGGACAATGACGACGACGAGGACGAAGAAGAAGAGTCCGCCTCTAGCGCGTCGAATGGCGACGATGACGAAGATCCCGAAATCCAGGCCATGATCTTCAGCGGCATCCACGCCGAGACCGAAGACGGCACGGTGCTGGATGTCGAGGACCTGCAGGAAGAAGCCGAACGCATCGCCGCCGAAGAACCCGTCACCGCCCAGGTGCGCGACCGGAATTCATCGCGCTTCGTGCGCGACGGTGGCCGCCGCCAGCGCGGACGCCGTGGACGCGGCAGGGAGCGTGGCAACGACCGCGCCCCGCAACAGCAGGAAGACGACGCCTCCGCATCGCAAACGGCCGACGAGGCGACGCCCGCCGCAGCCACGGTCGCCGTACCGGTGTTGCGCACCGACGCCAAGCATAGCTCCGCCGGACGCCCCAGCAGCCACAGCGACAAGCAAATGCCTTCGATCAGCGACCTGCTGAAAGAAGGACAGGAAATCATCGTTCAGATCGCCAAGGAACCGCTCGGGCAAAAGGGCGCGCGCATCACTTCGCACATCGCCCTGCCCGGCCGTTACGTCGTGTTCATGCCCACGCTCGAACACATGGGCGTGTCCCGCAAGATCGCAAGCGACGAGGAACGCCATCGCCTCAAGCGCATTCTGCAAAGCGTGCGCGGCAGCGTCAGCGGCGGCTGCATCATCCGCACGGCTGGCGAAGGTAAGCCGGACGAGGAAATCATCGCCGACATCCAGTTCCTGAACAATCTTTGGCAGGACATCAAGACCAAGGCGGAAAAGCGTCCCGCGCCGCTGCTCCTGCACCACGACCTGGACATCGTGCAGCGCGTGTTGCGCGATCAGTTCAACGAAAGCTTCAAGGCCATCTGGGT
>JAFDVT010000339.1 GCA_018268875.1 Acidobacteriota bacterium | reverse complement strand
GTCGTGTGAACACGCCCTGTTTCCGGGCGAATCAACGACGGCAGCGCGTCGGCATACGTACCCTTGAGCTTTGCCACCTGGCGGAATTCCAGCACTTTGGCGGCAATGGGATGTTCCTCAGCCAAGCCTTCCAGTACGTCCGCGGCGGTGGAAATCTGCTTGCCCTTGCCGTATTTCATCGGCGTGGGCAGTCCCATGTCCTCAAACAGAACTTTGCCCAATTGTTGCGGCGAGTTGATGTTGAAGGTACGCCCCGACATCGAGTAGATTTCGGCCGACAGCTTTTGGATTTCCTCATCCATGCGGCTCGACAGCGCGCCGAGTTCGCTGACGTCCACGCGGATGCCGATGCGTTCCATGTCCGTCAGAACGGGCGACAACGGCAGGTCGATCTCCTCGTACACCTTGCGCAGTTCCGGCTTCAATCCGGCGCCGAGTTGAATGGCAAGAGTACGCACACAGTCGGCCTGCTGTTCGAGGCCGGGTTCCAGTTTGCGGTCGAGATACTTCTCGGTCAACGCGCTTAAAGAACCGTTGGACGGGTCTGCGGTGACGAGAAAGTCGAGAAGGCGCACATCGTCTGCGAACTTCGCTTGCGGCACCAATAGCAGCGCGGCCTTGAGGTCGTGCGTGGTGTTTGCCTTGTCGAGCAAGCCCGCTTCGAGGAAAACATCCAAGTCCATCGAACGGCCTTCCGCTTCGGCGGTGGAGATTCCGGCGCGAACGGGTTCGAGAAGCGTAGCGGGCGATACCACCATCGCTACGACAGCGTCGGGCGGGATGGCCGCCGCGTAGGCGCGCGCCTCTTCGGCCGTCTCAAATGTGGCGTAATCGCGTTCGCGCTTGTCCTCGCTGGCGCCGAGTTCCTTAAGCAGACTGAAGAACTCGAGTTCCTTGTAAAGTTCCTTGAGTTGGTCGACGTTGGGCGGCCCGCATTGCGCGGCGTCGAGCGAGAATTCGATGGGAACATCGCAGGCGATGGTGGCAAGGCGTTTGGACAGTTCGATCTGCGCGCGATTGTTTTGGAGGCTTTCGCGATACATCTTGCGTTCCACCTCGGCGGCGCGATCGAGCGCGGCCTCAACAGAACCGAACTTAAGGATGATGTCCTTTGCGCCTTTGTCTCCGATCCCGGGCGCGCCGGGGATGTTGTCGACGGAGTCGCCCTTGAGGGCCAGCAAGTCCGCGACCTGCGCGGGCTTGACGCCCATGAAGACTTCGGTCTGAATGCTGTTGTAGATGAAGTCGTCCTTCATCGGGTTGAGCATCGACACGTGGTCGTTGACCAACTGCAGCATGTCCTTGTCGCTGGACACGATGATGACGTCCAGGCGATGGTCTTCGACGGCTCGCTTGGCGATGGTTCCAATGACGTCGTCGGCTTCGAACCCGGGGTACTTGAGCACCGGGATCGACATCGCCTCCAGAACTTTCTGTACGTAGGGAATCTGTTCGATCAGGTCGGGCGGCGTTTCCGTGCGATTGGCTTTGTAGGCCGCAAATTCGGCCTCGCGGAAGGTTTGCCCGCCACCTTCAAAAATCGCGGCCATGTAGTCCGGCTTGTGGTTTTTGAGCACCCGCCGGATCATGTTCATGAAGATGAACACCGCCTCCGTCATGAGCCCGGACTTGGTTCGCATGGGTGGCGCGCCGGTGCGGGCACGGGCATGGTAGGCGCGAAAAATAAAGCCGTACGAGTCGACGAGAAAGAGGCGTTTACGCTGCGGCACGAGTTGTTTTTATTATCGCCAAGTGAGCGATGCGGCATCCCGTTCGAGATGCGGACAGGTGTTGAATACGTCGAGGCTGCAGCGTTCGGGGTTCGCGCTCGAGAACGTAAATTCGGTGAGCGAACTGTTGCGGATGCGCCAGTTGACATCGAGAAAAGTCCTGGCGGGCGCGGCGAGTGTGTGTTGCAGACACAAGCCGATGGGGCCGCCGGAGGTGAAAACCGCAATGCGCGCACCTCCCGAAGCCTTGGCGTTGTGGAACGCGCGAAGCACGCGGGCCTGGTAGTCCACAAAGGGTTCCACCTGCGGATGAAGGACCTCGCCAGCAAGCCAAGCTTCCATCAGCGGTTCGAACATGCGCTGAAAAACGCGATTTTCCTTGGGATTCTGCTGAAATGCGGTCCATCGTGGATCGCCGGAGCCGTAAAACAACGGACCGAGGGTCGCGATGATGGCGGGCGCGTCGTATTCGTTCCACCCTGGATTTTCGATCGCGCCGGGATAGCCGGCGGCTTCAGCGGTTTCGCGATGGCGGCGAAGCGAACCTCGAAAGGCTAGGTCGAACGCGCGGCCCTCCCAATAGCTGCCGAGCTTGCGGGACTGATGGAAGCCGAGTTCCGTGAGACGGTCGGAATCCTTTTCGAAGGCGCAGGCCTGCCCGTGACGGATCAAGGTAATGGTGCTCATGAGTTGCGATTGGCTCGTGCTTGCAGGACCTCGCGTTCGCGTTCGTTGCGGGTGAGTGCGGCGGCTTTGGCAAACGCCTCGCGAGCCTCGTCGTGGCGGCCCAACTGTTCCAGGAACTCGCCTCGAACGCTTGGCAGCAGATGGTAGTCGCGCAAGATGGGTTCGGCCGCGAGCGCATCGGCCAGGTCGAGCCCGGCTTGTGGTCCGAAGGCCATG
The DNA here is from genome assembly GCA_018268875.1 of Acidobacteriota bacterium. Lineage (GTDB taxonomy): Bacteria > Acidobacteriota > Terriglobia > Bryobacterales > Bryobacteraceae > F-183. The sequence goes on along the minus strand of JAFDVT010000339.1, from coordinate 491 downwards.
CCTACTGCCACCGCGCGATTGAGTTCGACCACCGGCGAGGCCGCGATTTCGGCCAGTTTTCCGTAGAGTTCCGCGATGCGCGCCCAATCGGTACGTTCGGCGCGCAAGGCTCGCGCATGGCACGCGGCGATCTCCGCCTGCAATTGATAGGGTCCGGCGCCAGCGACGCGGGCAGCTTGTGCGAGCGATGCAAGGCCCCGCTGGATGAGGACATGGTCCCAATGGGCGCGATTCTGACGGAGCAGTAGGACAGGCTTGCCATCGCGATCGGTCCGCGCCCGCATCCGCGACGCCTGAAGGTCGAGCAGAGCGGCCAGCCCATGTACTTCGGGGTCCGACGGGACGAGGCCTACCAGAATACGGGCGAGCCGCTGCGCTTCCGTGCACAACGCGGGACGCATCCAATCTTCGCCGACCGTGGCCGCGTAGCCTTCGTTGAAGATCAGATAAATGGCTTCAAGAACCATAGGCAAGCGCGCCGCGCGATCTTC
>JAFDVT010000338.1 GCA_018268875.1 Acidobacteriota bacterium | reverse complement strand
ATCATCCTGCACAACGACAAGGACGGCGCGGTGGACTTCACGCAGGGCATCGAATACTACAACACGCTACGGCGTTTGCAAAAAGAGGTGATCCTGCTGCAGTACAAGGGTGAGAACCACGGCCTTCGCGTACCCGCCAACCAGAAGGACTACACGGTGCGCATGAAGGAGTTCTTCGACCATCACCTGAAAGGTGCGCCCGCCCCGGCCTGGATGAAGGAAGGCGTTCCGCACTTGAAGGTGAAGGATCATCTCGACGAACGCAACCCCGAGCCGGCGGCGCCGACGCCCGCCACGGTGCGCAGTGGCGCCGAGTAGGTCCATTGTCTTCTGCGTCGCACGGCAGTAAAATAAGGCCAACATGGTCATGATGAACACCTCCCGCCGTGATTTTCTCCGTGTCAGCGCTGGCGCCGCCGCGGCAGCGGGGTTGAGCACGGCCGCGCCGCGTCAACCCAAGCCCTTCTTCGCGCTGCACCCGTTCATCGAACAGAACCCCAAAGCGGTGTTCATCGTCAAGACCAAGGTTCCCGACAAACTGCACGAAGAATCGAAGCGCGAAGCCGGCCTCAAGCTGGCCCGCGAAATTTTCGTGCCCGCCGACAGCAAGCCGGGCATCCCGATCACCCACCGCATTGTGCTGAAGCCCAACGTCACCAGCGTGCGCGACGACAGCCGTCCCAACGCCGAACATTGGGGCACCGGTACGGACCCGCAGTTTTACGAGGGCATGGTGATGGGCATGAAAGAGGTGGGACTCAAGAAGTTCACCTTTGTCGAAGCCAACAATTTCCACGCCTGGAACTTCCGCGGTTTTGTGGACATCAACGAGCGCCTGGGCATCGAGATGAACGAGCCCGAACGCCGCATCCGCAATTTTAAAGAAGACCTGGACATGACCTGGACCAAGGTTCATGACTCGGTGGTGTACAGCCGCATCCCGCACTACGCGCCGGTGAACGAGCCCGACACCTGGCTGTTGAATATTTCCAAGTGGAAGTCCCACGGCATGTGCATGACGTTGTCGGTGAAGAACGAACAGGGCCTTGTCGTAAAGCCGTTCGTACGCTTCTGCCCGGGCTGGGCCATGGTGACCGGCGTGCCGGACTTCATGAAGCAGGACATCACCCAGAACGTCGAACCTCGCGTCAACCGGTACTTCGAAAACCATCGCCGCATGGGCTACGCGAGGTACGAAAGCACGGCCAAGCTGAGCCCGATGCACCAGGAAATCTGGGCCCACAAGACCTGCGACAACATGAGCGCCCTCAACACGGGTCTGGCGATGATCGAAGGCATCTATTCGCGCGACGGCAACGGCTTCGGCATCGGCAAGGATTTTCTAACGAACATGGTGATGTTCAGCAAGGACAAGTTCCGGCTGGACATGATCGGCATGTACCTGGGCGGCCATGAACCGGGCAACGTGAACCTGTTCCGCATCGCCAAGGAGCGCGGCCTGACGGATACGTTCAATCCGTGGGACGTGCCGGTGTACGAGTGGGTAGACGGAGAAGCGCAGCCCCGCAAGCTGACCGACTTCAAGCGCACGAACCTGGTGACGTACTACCTCGCCAAGCAAGGCGAGCCCGAATATCATCTGGTAAACGAACCGTTCGACTACGACAAAATCAAAGCCTAAGCTATACTGAAAAGGCTCACCTAAACTTCGTGGCGAAGTGGCGGAACTGGCAGACGCACCAGACTCAAAATCTGGCGTTGTTCACTCAACGTGTGGGTTCGACCCCCACCTTCGCCACCAAAACAACTTTCCATTCGTAATCCCGGATATACTGGCCGTAAGATCGTGACACGTTCAGCGTTGTTCGTCGTATGGATCGTCGTTTGTGGCGCAGCACTACCCGGCGCCGACCTGAACCGCGAGGCTGGCGACATTCTTTCCACTCGTTGCCTCAGTTGCCACGGAGCATCCCTCAAAGTCGCAGGCCTCGACCTCTCCTCACGAACCGCCGCGCTCAAAGGCGGCCGCCAAGGTCCGGTCCTCAACACCGCGAACCCCGCCGATAGCCTGCTTTTGCAGCGCGTCGTCCGTAACCAGATGCCGCCCGCTGGTCCGCTATCCGCGGCGGAAAAGGACACGCTCAAACGCTGGATCGAGTCCGGCGCGACCTGGGGAGACAACGTCGGCGAACGCCGCGCAGGCCCCCAATGGTGGTCCTTGCAGCCCCTGCAAACAACAACGCCTGCTTCGGACGGCAACCCGCAGTCGAACATCGATCGTTTCATCCTCGCGAAACTCAGCCAGCACGGCCTTGCTCCATCGAAACCCGCCGGCCGCCGCGAACTCATCCGCCGTGTCACCTTTGACGTCACTGGCCTGCCCCCAACGCCTGAGGAAGTGGACGCTTTCATCCACGATCCCTCGCCCGCAGCCTATGAAAATCTGGTGGACCGCCTGCTCGCTTCCCCACGCTACGGCGAACGCTGGGGCCGCCATTGGCTCGATGTCGCTCGCTTCTCCGAAAGCGAAGGCTTCGAACGCGACCTGGTTCGCGAACGCGCCTGGCGCTATCGCGGTTACGTCATCAACAGCCTCGATCAGGACAAGCCGTACATCGACTTCGCGCGTGAACAACTCGCCGGCGACGTCCTCGATCGCGTAACGCACGAAAGCATCGCCGCCACGGGCTT
>JAFDVT010000337.1 GCA_018268875.1 Acidobacteriota bacterium | reverse complement strand
CACGACGGCCGTCAGAGCGTAGTTGCCGGGCGACAGATTTTCAATCGCAAGAGGCTGGGCGCTGTCGCAAGGCAGTGGCCGCCCGGCGCTGCGGAGGTTCAGACGGCCGAGACGCTGCGTAAGGGAGAATACAGCACTGCCTTGGCAGGAGGGGAACTCGAACGTCGCGACGACGCGCTGCAAAGGTCCCGCCTCGACGAAGACTCGGCCGGTTTCGACCTGGCCGCCGGAAGACAACGCCAGCGGCGCGGAAATGTCGGGCCAGTACGTCCGGTAGACGCCCTGCGACGGGCGGTGTTCCTCTGAGGCCGGCCGGATCACTTCCATCTTCGTGGGCTTTACCTCGAAAATGTAGTTCCCCGGGGGCACTTCTGGAAAGAAAAAGCTGCCATCGGCGCTGGAAGTGGCCGGCGGGATGTCCGCCACCGGTACCGGCGTCAGTTGACCCCGAACGTAGCGGACCTCGTACAGGTGCACCAGAACTCCCGCTCCCGGCGACTCTTCCTTGGCTTGGTTTGCGATCACCAGACGTCCACGGATCGAGCCGGGACGGAGGAGGCGCAGGTCCACGCGGAGGTCCTGAGGCTTTCCTTCCACGCGAACGCTGCGGCTTTGCAGGTCGAACATCAGGGACGGCCGGCGGTAGCCTTCGGCGTCGGCGTCGAGCAGGTAGCGTCCGGGAGCGGTTAACGTCAGCGAGTACGCGCCGTCGGGTCCGGTGGTGGTTGTAACGGAGGCGACAGAGCGTTCCTGATGCTTGGCGGTAACCACCGCGCCGGGGACCGTGGCGCCGCGGCCGTCGCCGACCACGCCGGAGACGCGAACCTGGGCCAGGACGGAAAGAAAACAGAGAGCGGACAACATGTTGACACCGTTGTTTTTATCCAAGACGTAACATGCCTTGAGGATCTGACGCCTGATACACTGAAAAACTTCATGCAGATCATTCGGAACTGGCTTGCCACCGGAAGCCTGGCCGCGGTAAGCCTCCTGCTCTCCGCGTCCGCCTGCGCGACGAAAACTCCGGAACCCGCCGCGAAAAAACAGGGCGAAGCGGTTGAGGTAAAGGCGCAGTTGGTCGGCGCCAAGGACATTCGCCGCGTCGTCGAGTCGGTGGGAACCATGTTTCCTTTCGATGAGACGGTGGTGAGCGCGGAAATCGACGGAAAAGTCGAAAAAGTCGAGGTGGACTTGGGCGACCTGGTGCAAGCCGGGCAAATTCTGGTTCGGATCGGCGATGAAGAGCAGCGGTACATCATGGCGCAGAATGAGGCGCAGCTACGGCAGTCGATGGAACGCCTCGGGTTGCGCAACGAAAACGACAAGCTGAAGGACGCCAAGGATGCCCCGGAACCTCGCCGGGCGGCGGCCGAATTGTCCGAAGCCGAGCAGCGTCACAAACGCCTGACGCAGTTGACGGCGCAGGGCATTGGTCCGCAATCGGACTTGGACCAGGCGGCGGCGAGGCTTCGCGCGGCGCAGGCCAACTACGACGCGACCTTGTACCAGACTCGCAACCTCGTCCAGGAAGTGGAACGGTACCGCGCGCAATTGGATCTGCAACGGAAGAAGCTTCGCGATACGACGGTACGCGCGCCGTTTGCCGGGGCGGTGAAGGAACGGTCGGTGAACCCGGGACAATTTGTGCGTACGAACACGCCGCTGTTCACGCTGGTAAAGACCAACCCCGTACGCCTGCGGCTGGAGATCCCGGAGCGCATGGCGCCGTGGGTTCGCGTCGGCCAGGTGGTGGATTGCGTGGTCGAAGCGTTTGAAGGAAAAACATTTCAGGCCAAGGTCTGGCGCATTTCTCCGACGGTGGACCAGGCCAAGCGTACCTTTGTGACCGAAGCGCTGATCGACAATCCGAACAACATGCTGAAGCCGGGTTCGTATGCTCGCGCCCGCGTTCCCACTGACAAGGTGGAGCGCGTCACCGTGGTTCCGGCAAACGCGGTGGCCTATGTGTTCGGCGCGAACAAGGTGTACCTGATCAACGGCGACAAGGTGGAGGCGCGCGACGTCAAAGTCGGCGATCGCTTCGACAACCAACTGGAGATCCTCGAAGGCGTGAAGGAAGGCGACCGCATCGCCGTTAGCGGTCTTTCCAAGCTGGACACCGGTTCGCGCGTGAAGGTGATTCCGTCCGGCAGCGGCGCCGGCGGCATCTAGCGCGGCAAGTATTTCGACAGCGCCCAGTGCGTCGGGTAGTAAACAAGCGCGGGCAATCCCACCAACAACATCGACACCCAAGCTAGGGGCGGCATCCAGGTTTGGACCGCCTTTTCGCCCATTCCGTACACGTAGTTGATGTTGACGGGAAGCTTGGGGTTGTCCGCGGGCGCGGGCGGCGGCGGCATCCAGACATAACAAACGATGACCAGGATTGTGGAAATAGCGGTCCACAGGGCGAAGCCGCGTTTGTCGTAGCCGGTGCGCGTGACCAGGTACAGAAGCGCGAACGGCAGCCAGAAGTGGAAGAACGACAGGAAGCGGGTAAACAGCGGGAACTGCGGATCGAACATGTAGGCGGTCATCCCGATCAGTTGGAATCCGGCGAGCGCGGCGAGATAGTCGGCGACCCACACCGTTTGCGGAATGAGGATGCCTACGGCGGGAGCGGAAATCAGCAGGGGACTATCGAGCCAGATACCCGCCAACGTGACCAGCAACGCGACATCGCAAAAGTAAAGGAAGTTGGTTGGCCCGTATTCGCGAAGATAATTCGGAATCAGGATCGCGCAAAAGGCGGTGTAAACCAGCTTGAACCAGACAGGAATGGGCAGCGGCACTCGTTCCAGCATAGCTGGATTGCGCGGAAGAGCCGGACTCAGGATCAGTGCTTCCAGGCTCTTCCGCCGTACCTTACACTGTCCTGTTATCATGACATCGTCTTGCTTTCTTGTCACGCAAAATGTATTGCGCTCGCGGGATTGACCGCGGCGGTTCTGGCTGCGCAATCCACCAAAGCGGAGTTGTATGGGCTGGTTCGCGACCCGGCCGGCCTGCCGGTGGAATCAGCCAGGGTCACGGTTACCAACGCGGGTACGGGAAGGTCGCAAGTGGCGGTGACGCCCGCCGCCGGGAATTACGAAGTACTGGCGCTGCCGCCCGGCGAATACCGGATCACGGTGGCGAAGGACGGGTTCGCGACGGTGACGCGCGAAGGGTTGAGCTTGCGGGTGGGCGATCGCGTCAACGTCGATCTGGACCTCAAGCTGGGCACGGCAGGTGACGCTGTGGAAGTGACGGCGGCCGCGCCGTTGTTGCAAGCGGGCCGCGGGACCGTCAGCTTTGTCGTCGAGCAGAAGAAGGTGGTGACGCTGCCGTTGGATGGCCGCAACTACGTGCCGCTGATCGCGCTGGCGCCGGGTGTGAGCCTGCCGCCGGGGAACCTGCTGCCTCGCATCAATGGGAGCAGGCCGCGCGTGAGCGAGTACATTTACGACGGCATCAGCGTACTGCAGCCGGAACCCGGGCAAGTGGCGTTTTATCCGGTGATCGACGCGATTGAAGAGTTCCGGGTGGAGATCAACAGTTATTCGGCGGAATACGGACGGTCGAACGGCGGCGTGATCATGGTGAACCAGAAATCGGGGTCGAACACGCTGCACGGGACGCTGTTCGAGTTCTTTCGCAACGAAAAGCTGAACGCGCGAAACCTGTTCGCGACGACGGGCAACAAGCCGAGGTTCCGGCGCAATCAGTACGGGTTCGTGCTGGGCGGGCCAATTCAGAAAAACAAGACGTTCTTCTTCGCGGACTGGCAAGGGACGAGGCTGAATACCGGCGTGGTGCGGACGAGCACGGTTCCCACAACGGCGCAGCGTCGCGGCTTGTTCAGCGCGCCGGTGTACGATCCGGCGACGACGCGTCGTGTGGACGGCGTGTATTTGCGGGATGTCTTTGCGGGCAGCACCATTCCGCTCGATCGCGTGGATCGCGCGACTCTCGCGGTGCTCGATCGATACCCGCCGCCCAATGTTCTGACCGCATTGGGAGCCGAAGCTACAGCCAACAATTACCGCCGCGTCGGCAACGACGATACGGTGGCCGATCAGTTCGACGGGCGTTTGGACCGGTACGTCGGCACCAAGCATCGCCTGTTCGGGCGCTATTCGTTCCTGCGGGACGACAGCAAGCCGACCACTCCGCTGCCCGACGGTAGCGGCAATCTGACCACCGGCGTAATCGGCAACACCGTGACGCGCGCCGATAGCGTGGTGGCGGAGCATACGCTGACGCTGTCCGCTTCCGCGGTGAACCAGGCGAGGTTCGGCTACACACGGCGCAAGTTCGACCGGGCGTCCGGCGCGCTGACGCAATCGCTCACGCAGGCAACGCAGATCCCCAACATCCCCGCGACCTCGTTCGGCAATGTACTGCCGACGTACGACGTGGTCGGCTTGCAGCAACTGGGTCCGCCGGCCAGCGGAAACGCGCACTTTACGACGTCGGTGACGCAGTTTATCGACAATTTTTCGACGGTTCGCGGACGGCATAGCCTGAAGTTCGGCGCCGGCATCCGGCTGTAGACTCTGGACGTCCTGGAGCCGCCGGGCCCCACTGT
>JAFDVT010000336.1 GCA_018268875.1 Acidobacteriota bacterium | reverse complement strand
CTATGGCTCCCCACGCCTGTTTGGCTGTATTCCGGCTACTTTGTGTTCCTGCTGATGTCGGTGGTGAAGCAGCCGTCGTTGCGGGAAGGAATTCGCGGCACGACATCCATGCTCGCCAACGTCATGTTCATCGTGCTCACCGTCAACGCGGTTCGCAATCGCCGGCACGTCAAGCTGGCAATCGCAGCGTGGCTCGCTTCCACCGCCCTAATCGGTGTATTTACGATTTACCAGTACCACATGGATGCGGCGGTCACCGAAGACCAGCGGGCGGCAACCGGAATGCGAACCACAGAAGAGCGGTTTTCCACGGTTCTGCATGATTCGGCCGAATACGAGGTTCTTGGCAACTCGATCAAACGCGCGATTGGTTCGACATCGAACGCCGCTGTGTACGGCATCAACTTGATTCTGACGTTGCCGTTCCTGTTCTGGGCCCTCCACGAGGCGAAGAGCACGTTAGCGGCAATCGGAATACTTACGATTGCCGCCGTGGTGATGTACAACACGTTGCTGACAAATACGCGCGCAGTGGTTGCAACCATGGCGGTCTGCGTGATTCTTAGTCTTCTATTCGGAGTCCTGCGAATCAAACCAAAAGTGTGGTTCGGTTTGGGATGCGCGGCGTTGGCAGTCATCCCGTTCATTCCGTCGGAAATATATGAACGAGCGTTGGCTCCTTCGAATTACACGGTGGAAAAGTCCGCTTCGCTTCGTTATCGCTTTCTTTACTGGGAAACCGCCGTCGGCATCATTTCGGAGAACTTCTGGTTTGGCGTTGGCGCGGGGAATCAGACCATCATTCCGGAGACGATCAAGAACGTTCATATGCCGCCCAACGCGAGCGCGCACAACGAGTACCTCAACAGCCTGATGGAGGTCGGGATCTTCGGTTATCTCATGCTCGCTGCGTTTCTGGTCTCGGCCTGGCGTCGATTCCGTTCCGGGGCCAAACGCTTTGCACGGTTAGGCGACAACGAGGGGGTCCTGCTAATGCGCGCGATCATGGTCAATTTTCTGTGCGTGTTGTGCTTCGCCGTGCAAGTCGACGTCCTGCATTTCCCTCTGAAGGGGTGGTGGTTGGCGCTAGGCCTCGGCGTCGCGCTCGAACGTATGAGCCGCCTTGAATGGACAGCAGCAGCGCAAGGACGTGTGGAATGAACAAGCCCGTCGATGTCGCCGCAATCATCATCAGCCTGAACTCCAAGCACTTCCTGAAGGACTGTCTCCGGTCGCTGAAGGAAACGGCGTGGGACAACTACACCTACGAGATCATCGTCGTCGACAACGGATCAACGGACGGCACGGTCGAGTACCTGCGCGCGGAACATCCGGAGGTGCGGTTGATCGCAAATGCGAAGAATGTGGGTTTCTGTGCCGCCGGCAATCAGGGCGCGGATGCCTCATTGGCACGCTACTTCTTCTTCCTGAATGACGACATTCTGTTTGGGGAAAACTCTCTCCCGCCCCTGATACGGTTCCTGGACGAACATCCTCAAGCCGGCATGATCGGCAGCCGGCTGCTCAATGTCGATGGGACGGATCAGTTTTCGTCGGGACGAACGTTCCCACATCCGATGAACGCCGTGTTCAGCCGCGCCTCACCGTTGACGAGAATGTTTCCCAACGTGAAATGGGCGAAGGGCTACCTTTTGCAGGGAAAGTTCAACGATCTCGAACCGTTCACGGTGGACTGGCTTTCCGCAGCGGCAATGATGGTGACTCGAAAGTGCTTTTACGACGCGGACAAGCTGGTTGAGGACTTCTATTACTTTCACGAGCACATCATTTGTGCGCGGGCGCTGCGCAAAGGGTATGGGATCTATCTGCACCCGCAGTCCAAGATCATCCACTATGAAGGCGCGGGAAGCGGCGTACGAACACGCAAAGTGCGTATCAAGCATATTGAACGGTTCCATGTCGCCGCGTACAAATGGTTCTGCCTGCACCACGGGATCGCCAGGCACAACCCGCTTCGCGCGGTAGTGGCTGCCACGCTCGCCCTACGCGCCAGCTTGCTCATGGGCATCGAGTCTCTTAAGCCGGAAGAGCGAAAGATCAAGATGAGCCTGGACTCCGGCCGGCCCCAGGGAGGGATACCGCTATGACAAACAAGGCTGCTGCCGTGATGTCCCCGGGTTACCCGTTTCACTTGGTTTGCCCGCGATGTAAGGGCGAGGTCAAGCTTGGGGAACGATCGCTTGATTGCGGCTGTTGCCGTGCGTCGTTTGACATTCGCGATGGCATTCCGGATCTGATCGTAGGCGGGCGCTTCGAGGACGAAGAGAATGCGGAACTGTTCGCCCACGAAGAAGCGACTTGCACGTTCACAACCGAGAACTACATCGCTCCATTGCTGGAGCGGCTGTTCGCTGGCTACGCGCGAACACCAAGAGTGTTGTCGCTCGGCTGCGGACTGGGAACCGATGTCGACCTGTTGCGGGAAGCCGGGTACGACGTTGCGGGCATCGATTGCGGCAACCGTTCGACGGCGTGGAAGCGGCGCTTGCATAAAGACCGCTTGTATCTCGCAAACGGTATGTATTTGCCTTTTGAAGACCAGACGTTCGACCTGGTGTACTGCGGCTGCGTGTTCCCGCACGTTGGCGTGGAGGGCGATACCAATCGCGTGCTTCCGGACTACGCCGAGCAGCGCTCGCGGATCGCCCGAGAGATGCGCCGTGTGTTGAAAACGGGCGGTCATGTCATGGTGAGCAGTCCGAACCGGCTGTTTCCTTTCGACCTCTTCCACGGACGCTCGCCAGGCAAGCAAATGTGGCCTCGTTGGAATCCGCCCAGCAGCCCTTTCCTGCTGTCGGCCTCGGACTACAGATCTATGTTCGAAAAGGCCGGATGTGGGGCGGGCACCTTGCTGCCGACGGACAACTACTGGGGGTTCCTTCGCCGAAATCAAAGTCTGGCTGGGAAGCTGACCGCGCTACCCGTCAAGATGGCGTTCAGCCTGAGCTCGCGGCCACTCGGAAAGATATTGCGCGGTTCCCCGATGCTGCCGTGGCTCGTGATGCAGTTCCGCAGGCTGGAGGGCGGGGCATGAGACTTGCGCTATTTCTGTTGATCGCCGCGTCTACCTTCGGACAGACGGAATACTGGCCGTTGGCGGAAGGCAGGCGGTGGGAGCTCAAGTCGCCGAACGTTCCGCAGCCGATGGCGTTTGAGGTCGAATCCGCCTCCGGTGGCGAGTATCGTGTGCGTTGGGAAAATCCCTGGGTCAAGGCGATGTTCTATTTTCGCCCTGTCGGGAACAAGATTCTGTTGACCAAGCTCGACATGGGTGCGGGTACCGCGGACATGCCGGAAGGCACGGTCTATTTCGACTTCGACCAGCGGGAGAATGGCCGCTGGAGCAGTGCGGCCGGGACTATGACCGTCACGTCCACCAACCGGACTGTACGGACGCCAGCCGGCGAGTATCGCAACTGCATTCAGATCAAGGCGAAGGGATCGAACGGGGGAGATACGTTTTGGACGTTCGCTCGCGGCGTAGGTCCAGTGCAGTTCGGCGAGGGAAAGGGAGCGTTTGTGCTGGCCTCCGCTCCCGCGACCGGCGCTAGCTCCGCGCCCATTGTTGACAGTAAACCCCCACAAAAGCAGCAGAAGCCGGGGAAGGTGCTGATCGGTATCGATGCCAATCCATCGCCCACGGAAGGGTTCTCTGCATCCGCGTTGCAGTCGAGCTTCAAACGCGCTGCCGACTCGGGCATGAATTTCACCAAGATTCATCCGAAATGGGATGAGGTGGAGAAGTCGCCGGGACGGTTCACATTTGGTGACTTCGAGGCCCACAGCAAGCGCGCCAGCGATCGCGGCGTGCCGATCTATCTGGGTATTCGCACCATCGACACCCAAAAGCGCTCCATGCCGCGCGCCTACTCGTCCTGGAAGTGGGACGATCCGCGGATGAAGGAGAAGCTCACGGCGTTGCTCGAAGCGATGGCCTCGAAGTTCCGTGGAGATGTCCGCTGGGTGGCAATCGGTAACGAGGTCGATCAGTATTTCAAGAACCACAGGGGCGAGATCGGGCAATACGCAACACTCATGCGTGAAATCACCCCGGTAATCCATCGCCTCTGGCCGAACGCGAAAGTGACCGTCAACTTTACTTGGGAAGCAGCGAAGGAGATGCGCGACTACCGCCCCATCCTCGACACGATGGAAATTGCGTCCTTTACGTACTATCCGCTGAATCCTGACTTCACCGTGAAAAGCGTGGATCAGGTGGAAGGGCACCTGGACTCCCTCATTCGTGCCGCTGACGGCCGGAAGGTCATCTTGCAAGAAATTGGCTATCCATCGGGTACCGCGAATGGCAGTTCGGACCAACAGCAGGCCGATTTCGTGGAACGCGCGATCCGAGCCGCGAAAAGCCGGTCGAACAGTATCGTCGGAATGAACTTTCTCTGGATGTCCGACTTGCCGGATTCGGTGGTTGAGGAGTTCGCCAAGTATTACAAGCTGCCCAATGCCGAAAAGTTCAAGTCCTATTTGGCGACCATGGGCCTGTT
>JAFDVT010000335.1 GCA_018268875.1 Acidobacteriota bacterium | reverse complement strand
TCACGACCTCGCCCGACACATTCGTCAACCTCGCGTCCAACCCCTGGAACTTCTGCGTGAACCGCAAATGATCGATTCCCATCAGATGCAGCATCGTCGCATGAAAATCGTGTACGCTCACCGGATTCTCCACCGCCGCGTACCCCAGCTCATCCGTCGACCCGTACACCAGTCCGCGCTTCACGCCGCCGCCTGCCAGCATAAAGCTGAACCCTTTGATATGGTGGTCGCGACCGTTGCCGCCTTGCGACATCGGCGTCCGCCCGAACTCGCCTCCCCAGATCACCAGCGTGTCGTCCAGCATCCCGCGCTGCTCCAGGTCGTTGATCAGCGCCGCCGTCGGACGGTCCACTTCCTCGGCCTTCAACGGCATGTTCTGCGGGATCCCGGCGTGATGATCCCAGTCGCGATGGTACAGCTGAATGAACCGCACGCCGCGCTCGGCAAGCCGCCTGGCGAGCAAGCAATTGGACGCAAAACTTCCGTCCCCGGGAACCGCGCCGTAGGCATCCAGCGCGCTCTGTGGCTCCTTCGACATGTCCACCAGATCCGGCACGCTCGCCTGCATCGCGAACGCCAGTTCGTACTGCGAAATGCGAGTCTGAATCTCCGGATCGTGCAGTTGGTCGTACTGCGCCTGGTTCAGCGCATTCACCGTGTCGATGGTCCGCTTCTGCGCCTCGGTCGTGACGCCCTTCGGATTCTGAATGTACAGCACCGGGTCGCCATTCGAGTTCAACTTCACGCCCTGGTACTTCCCGGGCAGGAACCCCGCGCTCCACTGCCGCGCCGCGATCGGCTGCATCTGTCCGCCGCGCCCCGACGACATCAGCACCACAAACCCCGGCAGGTTCGAACTCTCCGCGCCCAACCCGTACGTCACCCACGAACCCATGCTCGGCCGCCCCGGCAGGATGTTGCCCGCGTTCATGATCGCGTGCGCCGTGTCGTGGTTGATCTGCTCCGTCCACATGGACTTGATCACCGTCACCTTGTCCATGATCCCGCCGATGCGCGGAAACAGTTCGCACATCTCGGCTTCGCCCTTGCCAAAGCGGCGGAACCCGAACTGCGGTCCAAAACAGATGAGCGGCTTGCCCTGCAATTGCGCGATCTGCTGGCCCTTGGTGAACGATTCCGGCATCGCCTTCGCATGCATTTCGCGAAGCTTCGGCTTGTGGTCGAACGTTTCAAGGTGCGACGGTCCACCGGCCTGATAGAGGAAAATCACGCGCTTGGCCTTCGGTGCAAAGTGCAGCGGACTCACCACGCCCGAGGTCCCGGCCTGCAGCAGGCTTTGCAGCGCCGCGAACCCGAGTCCACCGGCGGCGGCCGTACGGGAAAGAAAAGCTCTACGTCCGATATGCATATCTTTAATTCCTCGTAATGACCTCGTGAAGATTCAGCACCGCGCGCGCCACTGACACAGTCGCCGCGACGTCCGCGGCATTGGTAGAAGAACCCGCGGCGTGGCTCATTTCCCCCACCGATAGCAACGCCTTGGCATCCGCCGGCGATTTCCGGAATCGCGCCAGTTCGGCCTCGTACAGCTTGGTCAGCAATTCTTTCTCCCGCGCCGTCGGCGGACGCGCCACGGCTCTTGCGAACGCTACGTCGATCCGCTTGCCGATATCGGCTCCACCCGTTGCCGCCAGACGCTCGCCAAACACACGCGCCGCCTCGACGTACGTCTTGTCGTTCAACAGCACCAGCGACTGGATCGGCGTATTCGACGTCGACCGGTTCAGCGTGCATTCCTCGCGCGAAGGACCGTCGAACGCCGCCATTTCCGGATGCAAAAACGTCCGCTGCCAGAACGTGTACACGCCGCGCCGGTACAAATCCTCGCCGTGGCTTTCGGAATAATCGCGCTTCGGAAAGTTCAACGCGGCCAGGTACCCTTCCGGTTGATACGGCTTCACGCTCGGTCCGCCGAACTTGTCCGCCGCCAGCAATCCGCTCACGCTCAGCACCACGTCGCGAACCGATTCCGAATCCACCCGGTGCCGCGATTGTCGCGCCAGGAACCGGTTATCGGGATCTTTTTCCACCATCTCCGGCGTCGCGATCGAGGACTGCCGGTACGCATCGCTCAGCACGATCTGCCGCACCACGCGCTTCATGTCCCAGTCCTTCATGAAGTCCCCGGCCAGCCAATCCAGCAACTCGGGATGCGTCGGCAATTCGCCCTGCGACCCGAAGTCTTCGAGCGTCTTCGACAACCCATTGCCAAAGAACTGGCGCCACTTCCGGTTGACGTAAACCCGCGCCGTCAGCGGATTGTCGCGCGACACCAGCCAGTTCGCCAGATCCAGCCGCGTCGCCCGCTTCTGGCCTTCCGGCAGCTTGATCTTGCCCAAAAACACGGGCACCGCCGGCTCCACGATCTCGCCGGACTCGTCCATAAAGTTGCCGCGACCCAACACCCGCGTCACCATCGGCTCGCTGGCCGCAACGGTTGTCACCACATGCGGGATCTGGTTCCGCAGATTGGCCTTCTCCGATTCCAGCCGCGACAGCCGCAACGCCAGCGGCGCTAGCTGCGGATGCGTCATGTCGGGCACCGCCGTGCCGTCGAACTTCTTCGGCAGCGCGGCAATCGTCATTAATCCCGACCGTTCGGAAGCTGGCTGCGCATTCGGCGACGGCGCCAGCGCCAGCCGGAACCGCCCCGTCACCGCGCGCCGGAACGGCGAATCATGCCGGATCGTCACCACCACCGGCGTACCCGCCGCCGTCACGAGCGGCTTGGCGAAGTCGATTGCTAAGAAATTCGCACGCTGCGTGCGGTACGTCGCGACGCCCCAGCCCGTGCCCGGCTTCCCGTCGATGGCGTTCCACGGCGTCAACCCTTGATCCCAGTACGGGATGCTGCTGCGCGCCGCCGCGGGCTCGACCTTGCGGCCATTCACCGCGACCTCGACCTCGGTCACCACCAGCCGGTCCGAACCTCGCGCCAGGCGAACTCCAGGCAACCGGTCGTCGGACGTCACCTCGAACCCCAGCGAATACCACGTGCCCGCGCCCGGCTTCAGCGTCACCGTGTACGTCTCGTTATCGGGGTTCGGACCTTCCGCGACAATCAGACCATTGCCCGGCTTGGTGTCGCTCACCACGCTCCCACCCGTTTCGTAGACGCTCAGCACCGGCTCGGTCGAAAAGTACTTCAACACCGCGCCATTCCTGGTCGAAACGGCTACCGGCACCTGCACCACCCAGTCCTTCACCGCGCCTCGCAACGCCGTTTCCCACTCGGACGCATTCACCGCTTTGCGCTTGTCAGCCAACGCCGATTCCGCCGTCGCGACCTCCGCCGTCAGCTTGTCCCACGCGACCTTTTGCGCCGCATTCGGCAACGCCAACTGTTCGCCCCACGCTTGCGGACCTTGATCGGGAACCAGTCCGGTCTCTTTAACATCCGCAAAGAACGCCTTCATGGCGTAAAAATCTTTCTGCAACAGCGGGTCGAACTTGTGGTCGTGACATTCCGCGCAACCGAGTGTCGCGCCCATCCAGATGCCCGCCACCGTGCGGACGCGATCCGCGCCATATTTCGCCAGGTACTCCGCCGGCTGCAATCCGCCTTCCGCCGACGTACGCGCCATGCGGTTGAACGCCGAACCCACGCGCGAGTCGACGGTCGCATTGGGCAACAGGTCGCCCGCCAACTGCTCGCGTGTGAACTGATCGAACGGCTTGTTGGCCTTGATCGACTTCAAAATATAGTCGCGATACGGCCAGGCCGGAAAGGCATTGTCGCTATGAAAACCGCAGGTGTCGGCGTAGCGAACCGCATCGAGCCACGGCACCGCCTGCCGCTCGGCATACCGATCCGAAGCCATCAGCCGGTCGACGGCCTTTTCGTAGTTGCGATCCTTCAGATACGCGTCGACCTCTTCGGGCGTCGGAGGCAACCCGGTCAGGTCGAGGTACACGCGCCGCAACAGTGTGCGAGGTTCCGCCTCGGCCGACAGCGTCAGCCCCTTCGCCGCAAGGGCCGCGCGCACAAAAGCGTCAATCGGAGTCCGCGCCCCCGCTACCTTCGGGACCTCGATCTCGCCCACGCGTTGGTACGCCCAATGGCCTTCGTAATTCGCGCCTTCGGCCACCCACTGCCGGATCTTGCCCTTTTGCGCCGCCGTCAACGTCTTGTGCGCGCTCACTGGCGGCATTAGAAGCCCCGGTTTTTCGGCAAAAATACGCTGGATGATGAGGCTCTTGTCCGGGTCGCCGGGAACGATCGGGATCGCCCCGCGACGGTTCGGCTTGATCGCTTCGTCGCGAAGATCCAGACGCAGGTTCGCCATTCGCGAACTCTTGTCCGGACCATGGCAGCGGAAACAGGTGTCCGCCATAATCGGCTTGATGTCGCGATTGAAACTTACGGCAGCAAAAGAGGATACAGCGGAGATGAGGGCAACCGGCGCAAGACGATGCATGGTCCTACCCCGGTTTTAGCACAGCGCCAAAATCAGGCGTCCCCCAAATCACGCGCCCATGGAACTGTAGAAATGCAGCATGGCCTCGCCAAACACGGCCACCGCCAGGCACGCGGCGCCAAGAAACGTGCCAAACGGCAGTTCGTAGGTCGACGCGTTTTTGCCCGTCGTAAAGATGAACAGCAGCCCGATCACGCTGCCCATCACGGAACTGATGATCAGCGTCAGCAGCGCGCCCTGCAAGCCCAGAAACGCCCCGATCATCGCGATCATCTTGACGTCCCCGAACCCCAGCCCTTCCTTGTCGCGAACCTTCGAGTACAGGAACCCCACCAGCCACAGCGAACCGGCACAGATCAGGATGCCCAGCAGTGCTTCCATCACCGACAACACGCGAGGGTCGGTCCCCGGATTTCGTACAAAAAAGTGCGAAATTCCCGCCGGCATCGGCACGAACCACGCCAGGATCAGGCCGATCACTGTACCGC
Source organism: Acidobacteriota bacterium (assembly GCA_018268875.1). Classification (GTDB taxonomy): domain Bacteria; phylum Acidobacteriota; class Terriglobia; order Bryobacterales; family Bryobacteraceae; genus F-183. The sequence continues at coordinate 3,547 of JAFDVT010000335.1, read as the reverse complement.
CTTTGGTGAACTCGTCTGGCAAGATCCGCTCTTCCAAGTCCGAAAAGATGAGCGTGATGCAGATCGCCGACAGCAGGCAGTACTTCAGCGCCAGCAATTCCAGCCCGAACGCGCCCACCGACACGGCGAACGCGATGCCCGTCAACAGTTCCACCAATGGGTACCGCCACGGGATCGCCGCCTGGCAGTTCCGGCACTTGCCGCGCAACAGCACAAAGCTCAACACCGGGATGTTGTCGTACCAACTGATCGTCTTTTCGCACTGCGGGCACAGCGACCGCGGCGCGACGACAGACATGTCGCGAGGCAGGCGGAAGATGCAAACATTCAAAAAGCTGCCGATCAGCAACCCGAACAGGAATGCGAACACCGTGAACAACTGCGTTTCCGTCATTTGACCTTTTCGTACACTTTCACGGTTCCATCCACCATGGTATCCACCGAAAACATTTTCAACACCCGTTCGCGCCCGGCAAGGCCCATTCGTTTGGCCCGTTCCGGGTCCGCTCGCAGTTCCCGAAGCGCAACGCCCGCGTCCACGCCGTCGATCAGCACGCCCGTCACTCCGTCGTCCACCGCCTCCGCGAGGCCGCCGGTGCGGCTGGCGATCACCGGAACCGCGTTCGCCATTGCCAACAGCGCCGCCGAACCAAGCCCTTCGGCATCGGATAGATAGACGAGTCCACGAGCCTCTGGTACTTCATCGGCCAGAAGTACTGGAAACTGCAATTCCAGCGCCGGATCGGGCCTTGCAACATCCTTGGTGACGCACAAATACCGGTTGCCGGGCCGGTCGTCATAAGGAATGACGCGTTCGGGGACCGGAACGCCGTCGTACACCACCTCGATTTTTTCCGCCGGGACGCCCGCCTTTGCCAGCTCCGCCGCCACCGCGTGCGAAATCGCGATGTACCTCGCCGCTTGCGCGTACTTCCATCCTGACAGCAGCGTTTGCTTCACCGGAAAGATCACCCGCCGGCTGACGATCAGCTTCCCCCGTCCGAACGGCGACGCCCAGCTATGCGATTTCGCGTCGTGCGCGTGCACCAGGTCGAACCCCGCCGCTCCCGCCGCCGCCACCGCGACCATCGAGATCGCCGACGCCTCGAACCCCTCGTCCAACGCCCGTTCCAGCAGCGGACCTCGCGCCAGCAACCGCAGCGCGAACCCCCGGTCGCGCAACCCGCGCAACAGGTGCAGGACCTGCCATTGCCCCCCGCGCATCTCGCGCCCGGCATCCAGATGTAAGATTCGCCGCGCCACTTAATCCCGGCTCATAAAGCGCGCCTTGGCGTACTTCAAAAAGGTATAGAACGCGGCCATGTACGCGATCACCAGGCCCTCCAGCCCATCCTGAAAGCCGCGCTTCAGAAAGTAGGTGGAAATAAAGGTCCACGGCGGGTCCACCAGCAGGCGCCACAGCGTGACCTTCTTTTTGCGAAACACAAGCTGTTCGGCCGCCAGCGTTGTGTACCGGTCGAGCGTCCGCAGATGTTCGGACAGCGAATCGCACGTGTGATGCAGAATCTGCCCGTCCAGATGCCCGGTGCTGCCTTCGGTGAACACCGATTCGTGTACGAAATCGCCTTTCCAGCTCGCTTTTTCGCGATGGTACAGCCGTATCTTGCGATCCGGATACCAACCGCTGTGCAGGATCCAGCGCCCCAGGTATTTTGCCAGCCGAGGCATCGTGTACGCGTCGAACCGCGGCCCCTGCTTCTTGATCCGCCAGATCTCCGCCTCGAGCCCTTCGCTCAACGCTTCATCGGCGTCCAAAGAAAGAATCCAGTCGTGCGCCGCATGTTCTGCCGCCAGGTTCTTCTGTTTCGCGTACCCCGGCCACGGACTCTCGATTACGCGCGCTCCAAGGTTCGCCGCCAGTTCGCAGGTGCGGTCCGTCGACCCCGAATCCACCACGATGATTTCGTCGCAGCAGCGCAGGCTTTCGATCACGCGAACGATGTTGCGTTCCTCGTTGTAGGTGATGATGGTGGCCGAAATCTTCATGCTTTTCCGCGCATCGCGTGCGCCCGGCCCCATTGCGACAAGCTCACGAGCACCGGAAGCAGCGTTTCGCCATAGGGTGTGAACGAATATTCGGTGTGTGGAACCGGGCCCGGAAATTCGCGGCGTTCGATAATCCCGCTCGCCTCCAGTTGACGCAACTGTTCGGTCAGAACCTTCTGCGACGCCCCTTGCACAAGCTTGCGCAAATGTCCGAACCGCAGAGCCTTATGATCCTTCAGGGAAAACAAAATAAGAGGCTTCCATTTTCCTCCAATCGCGTCCAGCGCGGCTTTCACTGGACAATCCTCAAGGCGCATACTCGTCTCTCCAGTGTAGATGAGGAAGGTACAAAAAAGTGCCTAATTGCTCAATCGCCGCACCAATGCCAGACTGCCAACAGATGAACATCGCAATCGCCGGTTCCGGCAACATCGGCAAGACTTTGGCACGCCTCTGGCAGCGTGACCCGCACCTGGGCCTCGACGTCCACTTCACCGGCCGCGACCGTATCGCGCCCACCGTCGCCGCCGCGGACATCCTGGTCCTCAGCGTGCCGTGGAACGCCGCCGCCGATGTCCTGGCCAACGCCGGCGACCTCACCGGGAAGATCATCGTCGACTGCATCAATCCCGTCCTGCCCACGCTCGACGGTCTTTCGATCGGCGGCAACGATTCAGCGGCCGAACAACTCCAGCGCCTCGCTCCCCAAGCGCGTGTCGTCAAAGCCTTCAATACGCTAGGCTGGGCGTTGCTCGGCGGCGGCTACGACGGTTTTTATTGCGGCGACGATGCCGGCGCCAAGCAGCAGGTCGCGACCCTCGTTGCGGCTGCGGGCCTGCGTCCCGTCGACGTTGGATCCCTGCGCAATGCGCGTTATCTGGAAGCGATGGCGATGCTCTGGATCGACATGGCCGTCAAGCAAGGCCGCGGTCCCAACTTCGCGTTCCATTTGCAGGACGCCCACGCCGCTCAGTGAAACCGAACCGGCTGCGCGGAAAAACTCAGGAGGAACATGGCAAGCGCAAATAGCGCCAGCATCACGCGCTTGCCCCCCAGGGGATTCGAATCGTAGATCACCGGATGCCACATCCCTAAGAACAGCAGCAGCACCGCCCACACCAGCCACGTCCCCCACGAATAAAAGGCCGCGAGATACAGAACGCCGAGCCATCCCACGCGGTAAATCAGCTTACTGAACTCGCCCGTGAACGCATACACGATGTGGCCGCCATCCAACTGGCCGATCGGGATCAGATTCAACGCTGTGGCCAGCAATCCCACCCAGGCCGCGCGCGCCGCCGGATGCAGGTAAATGTCGTCCTGCGCGACGCCGGGAAACAGGTACGTACACAGCATGCGAACCAGTTCCGGGTTGCCGAACATCAGGTCGGATTCGTTGGCCAGGTTGGTATGCACCTTGGACATCGAAATGCCCACCAGCAGCACGGGGAGCAGCACCAGGAATCCGGCGATTGGCCCCGCTACGGCAATGTCGAACAACGCGCGCCGTGAAAAAATCGGCGCTCGAATGCGGATGAAC
>JAFDVT010000334.1 GCA_018268875.1 Acidobacteriota bacterium | reverse complement strand
TAGTTCAGGTAAATAAATTCGTTCGCCGCCAGCAGAGACTTGCAGAAGCTCTGCCAGGCCTTCTTACGGTCGCCGTTCCATTCCTTCTGCATGCGCGCAACATACGTCTGCGCATCGTCCACTTCCTTGGCGCTCGGCGGGCGCGACAAGGCGGATTCATAGGCCTCGCGAACCCGTCCCGCGTCGTCGGTGGGCATCTGGATCAGGCGGTCCGCAAGCCTCGCGCTATGCTGCAGCATCACCGAACTGTTCATCATAAACAACGCCTGCGGAGCCACCACGGTCGCGTCGCGGTCACCATTGCTGGCCGAAGGATCCGGCAAGTCGAACGCGCGGAAGACGTCGTACATCGAACTGCGCACCACCGGGACATACACGGCGCGAATCGTCTTGTCGTAGTCGATGTCGCCGCCCTTCGATGTGTTGGCGACATACTGCCGGTCCTTGTACTTCAGGATGCTGCCGCCGGGATGGTCGTGCTGCAGGCCGCCCGAAACGGTCATGATGCCATCGCGGATTTCTTCGGCTTCGAGACGCCGTCGCGGCATACGCCACAGCAGCGCGTTCTCGGGGTCCGCGTTGAAGGACTTCTCGTCGTAATCGCTGCTCATCTGGTACGCCTTGGACAGCATCATCAGGCGATGCATGCTCTTGATGCTCCAGTTGTTCTCGACAAAGCGGACGGCTAGCCAGTCCAAAAGGGCCTGATTGCTGGGCTTTTCGCCAAGACGCCCAAAATTATCGACCGTCGGCACGATGCCGCGTCCAAAGTGGTAACGCCAGATGCGGTTCACCATCACGCGACTGGTGAGCGGATGATCCTTGGACGTCATCCACTGGGCCAGTTGCAGGCGGCCGCTGGTTTCCTCGCCGACCGGCGTTTGCGAATCCCCGGCGATGACGCGCAGAAACCGCCGAGGCTGCTTCGCGCCGAGGTTCCAATGGCTGCCGCGAACATTGATTGCCAGGTCGCCGATTTTGCCTTCTGTGACGCCCATGGCCTTGGGATAATCGGGCGTCGCCGCTTCGAGCGACTTGATTTCCGCATCGAGTTTCGCCAACTGTTCGCGAACCTCGGGCTTGTAATACTGCCGCGCATTGGCGGGCGCGCGGAACGGACCGAACTTGTGATGCAGGAAGTCGTACAGCGGACCCTTACCGGCCTGGATCGCAGCGTTGAACTCGGCCTCGTACTTCGCCGCCAACGCAGGAGCCTGCGCCGGATCGGTCATCGTTTCCCACGCGTATAGCGGCGACGCGGTCGCGCCATTCGAACGCCGCAGGTACTCGACCAGGTTTTCCAGAAACCCCGGATTTACGTCGTATTTCCGGGCGATCTGCACGCGCGACAGCGGCACCCGGGCCAGCGTGTTTTTCGCAATCAGCAGCTTTTCAAAATACGGAAAGCGCGACGGATGTTCGAGGCGAATCGTGTTTTTGCCCTGCCGCAAGGGCACGATCGCGAGGTAACTCCAACCGCCCGCTTCGGGCGACGCCTCGCGATTTTCCACCGGGTCCGCGCCTCGCGCTTCCCAGTTGCCGTTGACGTACAGACTAGCCGTGCCAGACCCTTTCTCCTGGTCGAAGACGTCGATCTGGGAGTCGCCGGCCTGCGCCGCGTCGATCACATACTCCGCGTAAAACGGGCCTTTGACGTCTTTCGGCGTGTTCGGCTTCTTCTTTTCGAGTTGCTTGGGAACGTTGCCGTTGTCGAACGAACCGGCAGTGCGAACGATCGCGCCTTTTCGTCTTCGAGCGGCGCAACTTGCACGCCTTGGTCGCGCTGGACGTGCGCCGCGGCCAGCAGGTACGAACCCATGCGAGCCATGCCGATCGCCGCCAGACGGTCGTTCTCCGCCTTGCTGATCGCGCCGGATTCCTTGCGTTTTGCCTCGATGTTGGCCTCATGCGCGGCGAGCTTTTCGCGATCTTCCTTGGGCGCCAGCACGTATTCGTGCCACTTGGCGACCACCTTGAAATTCTCCATCGTCTTGGAGCTTTTGAAGATCCCGGCCAACGAATAATAATCGGCCGTCGGGATGGGGTCGAACTTGTGATCGTGGCAGCGGGCGCAGCCAAGCGTCAGGCCGTTGAAGGCGCGCATGGTGGTGTCCAACTGTTCGTCGACGATGTCCATCTCCATCTTCAATGGATCGTCTTCAGCCAGCATTTTCGCGCCGAGCGACAGGAACCCGGTGGCAGTCCAGCGTTCGTACTGCGTCGCGGCGTCGGCTGGCGCGGGCATCAGGTCACCGGCCAACTGCTCGGTCAGGAACTGGTCGAAAGGCTTGTCTTTATTGAAGGCGGCGATGACGTAGTCGCGATACCGGAAGGCGTTTTTGTACACCAGGTTCTCGTCGAGGCCGTTCGAGTCGGCGTAGCGCGCGACGTCCAGCCAATGCCGTCCCCAGCGTTCGCCGTAGCGTGGTGACGCGAGCAGACGGTCAATCAACTTCGCATACGCATCGGGGGATTGGTCATTGAGAAACGCCTGCACTTCCGCAGGCGTGGGAGGCAACCCGGTAAGGTCGTAGGTCGCGCGGCGAATCAGCGTGCGCTTGTCGGCGGGCTTGGCGGGATGCAGTCCCTTCGCGTCAAGTCCGGCCTGCAGGAACTCGTCGATGGAGTTCCGCGATGCGCTTTTGACGGGGGGAACAAACGCCCAGTATTTTTCCTTCGGCTTTTCGACGCTGGACTTGCCCCAAGGCGCGCCCATCTGCACCCATTGGGCGAGGATCGCGGTATCGGGGTCCGCCATCTTAGGACCTGGCGGCATCTTCAACGCGCCGGCCGTATGCAGAACAGCCTTGATAAGCAGGCTTTCCGCGGGGTTGCCAGGCACGATGGCCGCGCCTCGCGACCCGCCCTTGATGGCATCCTCGCGAGTGTCGAG
>JAFDVT010000333.1 GCA_018268875.1 Acidobacteriota bacterium | reverse complement strand
ATGCCATCGACAGTCGCCAGTGCGTTCGAGGCCTGGTCGTCAGTCCCACGATTACCACCGCGACGGAGCATCTGGAACGGCGGCAGTTCGCCGAACCCGCGCAGAGGTTCGCCCGAGCGCGTAAACGGCACTTCCACCGTTTCCTCATCGCCGTTGGTATGCCGCACGGTCACCATCGCCGAATCGGCGAAGGACGGCGCGTTGGGAAACACCGTCTGGTGACGGTAAAACAGGTAGTTCGCCGCCCAGCGCCGTTCCGTCCTCGGATTCGAGCCAAACGCCGTGTACGGATAAAGTGCCGCGATGGCCTCGTCCACCGGCTTGCCGTCGAACATCAGGATCTCGTCCCCGGCGCGTAGCCCCGCCAGGACCGCCGCCGCGCCCGCCGATTCCACGGTCGCCTTGCCGTCGTAGATATCGACGTTCACCGGCGCCTGCGTCACAAACGTGGTCGGGTAGGTGAGGTCCACATGCCCGTCCTTGAACGAAGCCGTGTACTGCTTGCAGATCTCCAGGTATTCCAGGTCGTTCTTGGCCGCGTCGACGCGCGCCATCCACGGCCTCAGATCGGCTAAATCGAAGTTCAGGATCGTCTTTTTCCATTCATACGGACCGTAGTGTCTCCAGAACACCGAAGCCAACTGAGTGAAGTCCGCCCGGCGCTGCTCGCGGGTCAGATCCGCAAGGGCCGGAATACTCATAGAAGACAACAGACAACCAATCGCAACATATTTCAGGCGGAATTGCATGGACTCGATAATAACCAGAAAGCCCCGCTTTCGCGAGTCAAAAGCGATCACTTGCCAGTATTTCAGCCAGTGAAGTTTCGACCCTGCGTAGCGGGGCTTTTGTTTGTTCCGGTGTATCTCTTATTTCGGTAAGGCAAAGGCGACATAGGCGCCCTTGATCGGTGTCTGCGTCGACGCCGTCAATCCCACCTGGGCCGCGGCACAGAACACAATGTATTGTCGCCCGTCCACCTCACACACCGCGGGGATGCCTTCCAATGCCGCGTCGACTTCCGCTTCCCACAACGGCTTGCCGGTCGCCGCGTCGAGGGCGCGAACCCATTTGTCGCGGGTTCCCGTAAAAATCAACCCTCCGGCCGTCACCACGGGACCCAGCTTCGGATAATGCGAACCCGTGCCCTTAATTCCCTTCTCGGCGAGCATCGGAACATCGCCCAGCGGAATCTGCCATTTGATCACGCCCTGGTTCAAGTCATACGCGGTCAACGACGACCATGGCGGCTTGATCGCCGAAAGCCCATCACTCGCAATCATGAAACCGAAGCCGGAATAAAACCTCGTGTCATCGGTGATCGGAATATTCTTTTCCGCGCGTCCGGGATTGGCCAGAAACAGCGCGATTTCCTGCCGCTGCGTCTGCGTCAACTGTTCGAACTTCGGCATGCGGCCTTTGCCTTCGGCGATGAGCTTGGCGATCTCTTCCTTGCTCATGCGGGCCGCGGCGTCTAGCAGCGACGGTACGCCTCGCGCCGGATTGCCGGTACGCTTTTCGCCGTGGCAGCCCTGGCAGTTGCTGGTGTACAACGCCAGTCCGCGCTGTTCCGGATAATCGTTCTGACCCGGAATCGGCGTACCTTCCGGTTCCAACTTCAACATCGCCGGCAGATCCTTGGACACCACGTACAGCAGACCCTCGTTCGGGTTCACCGCCGCGCCGCCCCAGTTCGCTCCACCGTTATTGCCCGGCATCTGCACCGTGCCCTTGCGCGACGGAGGCGTAAACAGCCCTTCATTACGAGCCGACAGGATATCGTCGCGGAACTTGGCCCGGTCCTGCGGGCTCAGATACGGACTCAAATCGTCCACCGTGAACTTCTGGCGCGAAAACGCCGGAGGCTTGGTCGGATGTGGTTGCGTCGGCGACACCTTCTCGCCTCGTTGATCGGACTTCGGTACCTCGCGCTCTTCAATCGGCCAGATCGGCTTGCCGGTGACGCGATCGAACACCCAGATAAAACCCTGCTTGGTCACCTGCGCGACGATGTCCACCTTCTTGCCTTCATGCTGGATGGTGAGCAGCTTGGGAGCGGTCGCGTCGTCGTAATCCCAGATGTCGTGATGCACCATCTGGAAGTGCCACAGCCGCTTGCCGGTGCGCGCATCGAGCGCCAGCAGCGAATCGCTGAACAGATTGTCCCCCGCGCGATCGACGCCCCAGAAGTTGTACTTGGGGCTCGCTGTCGGTGCGTACAAAATGCCGCGGGCCATGTCCAACGACATCTCGCCCCACACGTTCGCGCCGCCCACGCGCTTCCAGGCGTCGGGAGGCCAGCTTTCGTAACCGTACTCGCCGGGGCGCGGAACCGTGTGGAACGTCCACGCGAGTTTGCCCGTGCGAACATCGAACGCGCGAATGTCGCCGGGCGCCGAACCATACCCTTGATTGGTCGCCGAACCCAGAATGATCAGGTCCTCAAACACGCGGCCCGGCGTCGTCGACTGCACGAGCGCGATGGTCTTGGGGTCGCGATCCAGGCCTTCTTTCAGGTTCACGCTGCCGTTGACGCCAAAGTCGGTGAACGGCTTTCCATCGACGGCGTTGATCGCCCGCAGTTCGTGATTCGAACAGTACAGCAGGCGCCGTTGCTTGCCGTCCTTGCTTTCCCAATAATTGATGCCGCGATTGGTGATGACGCGCGTATCGGGCGGCGGGGTGTGGGACCACAGTTCCCTGCCCGTCGCCGCGTCCAGCGCGACAATCTGATTCTTGCGCGCCATCACGTACATCACGTTGCCCACCACGATGGGCTGAAAGAAATACCGGTTGTTGTCGCCCGTCGAATAGCTCCACGCCTTTTGCAGCTTGGCGACGTTGGTCTTGTCGACCTGCTTCAGCGCGGAATACTGCGACGCGTCGGGCGTCCCGCCGTATTCCTTCCACGTGGTGTGTTGTTGTTGCTGCTGCTGCGCGACGAGTGTAAAAGCGGCCAGTGTAATTGCGATGGTGGTCATGTCAATCCGGCGAGGGTGAATCCGCATAATATCAGCGCCGTCCTTTGGATTTCATCAACTCCTGTTCGCCGCGGCCCCGGATTTCGAACTGTACGGACTCCACCGCGCCGTTCGCGTCCCGCACAAACGTGAAGTCCAACTGCCGCGGCACGTGCCGGAACCTGTCCTTTCCGATCGGCGTCAACGGAACGCCGTCGTGCAGCAATGCGCGATCCTGCACCACAAAGCGCGCCACCGTGGAGCCTTCCGCATAACGGCCGGCGTAGGCGCGCAACCGTTCCGGCGGAACCTGGATCTCGATGTCGTGCGCGCTTTTGGCGAGCAGCGCCCGGGCCATCGCTTCGCGCTGATAGAACTTGGCCGCGACGAGCGCGTCGTCAAGGCCGGGCCCGGTCAGCTTGCCTTTCGTCAACGCCAGTTGGAACAGCGCTTCATCGTTGTCGCGGATACTCTGCGCGAATACGTCAGCGAGATCGGCCCCGCGTTCGATGAGCAGCCGCACGATGCCGTCGTACTTCTTGCGCAGCGCCCAGCCGAGCGGCGTGGCGTTATAAAACGTATCTTTGACGTTGAGGTTCGCGCCGCGGTCGATCAGCAGCCGCACGGCGTCCAGATCGCCACGGTCAACGGCGAGAAACAAAGGCGTCGAACCGAAGAGAAGACCGCACGCGGCAACCAGCAAAATGAGGATGCGCATAACCGGCGCTTTCAGCTTACGTCACGCCGGACCTCGTAACCAATCGCCGCCGTGACCAGTCGAATATCCATTCACGATACGCTAAAGGTTCCCCATCATGACGCTGCTGCGACTCACTTTCGTACTTGCTTCCGCGGCCGCCGCCGTTCCGATGCTTACCGCGGCCGACTGGCCGGAATGGCGCGGTCCCAACCGTGACGGCCGTTCCGATGAAAAAGGTCTCCCGGAAAAGTGGGAGTTGGCCTGGAAGGTTCCTTACGGCGGCCGCTCCGCGCCGCTCGTCGTGGGCAATCGCGTGTACCTGCAGAACACGGCCGGCAAGGGTCCCACGGAACAGGAACGCATCATGTGCTTTGATGCGGACACCGGCAAGCTGCTGTGGGAATACAGGTTCAACGTCTTCCAGTCGGACGTGCCCGCGCATCGCGTCGGCTGGGCGTCGCCGGCCGTCGACCCCGTTACCGGCAACATCTACGTCTACGGTGTCGGAGGCTCGCTGTTCGCCCTCAGCAAGGAAGGCAAGCTGCTGTGGGAACGCTCGTTCACCGAAGAGTTCGCCCTGTTCACCACCCACGGCGGACGCACCGTGTCCCCCATCATCGACGGCGACCTCGTCATCGTCAGCGGCCCTACGTCCACCTGGGGCGCGCAAGCCAACCGTACGCATCGCTTCTACGGCGTCAACAAGAACAACGGGCAGATCATGTGGGTCTCAACCCCCGGCGGGCGTCCTTACGACACGACATACTCGATGCCCACCATCGCCAACGTCAACGGCACGCGCTTGCTGATTGCCGGCGCGGGCGACGGGGCCGTACACGCCATGAAGCCCCAAACCGGCGAACCGGTCTGGAAGTTCAACATGGCCAAGCGCGGCATCAATACCGCCGTGGTAATGAACGGCACCACCGCTCTGGTATCGCATTCGGAAGAAAACCTCGACACCAACGAAATGGGCCTGCTCGCAGCGATTGACGCCACCGCCAAGGGCGAAGTCGGCGCGGCTCAGGTGAAGTGGAAGCACCCCGGGTTTCAGGGCGGCTTCTCTTCCCCCATCATCGACGGCGACCGCGTTCTGCAGGTGGACAACGGCTCGAACCTGTATGCCTTCGACGTCACCACCGGCAAGCAGCTTTGGAAGAAGCAACTCGGCACGATTCAGAAGGCGTCCGTCGTGTACGGCGACGGCAAGCTGTATGTCGGCACCGAGGGCGGCAAGTTCTTCATCCTGAAACCGCACCAGGACCGTTGCGAAGTCCTCGCCGAACATACGCTCGCGCAGGACGAACAGGTGATCGGTTCCGCCGCGATTTCCAACGGCCGCGTCTACTTCGCTTCGATGGACAACCTGTACGCCATCGGCCTCAAGCGCAACGCCGCCGCTGTGCAAACGCCGGTTGCCAAGCCCCCGGCCGGTGAAGGCGCAGCCACCTGGCTGCAAGTGGTTCCCACGGAAGTCACCGCCAAGCCCGGCGACAAGATCAAGTTCACAGCCCGCCTTTACGACGCCCAGGGCCGCTTCCTCCGCGAATCCAAAGCCACCTGGGACATCCCGGGACTCGACGGTACGATTGCCGCCGACGGTACCTTTACGGTTGGCTCGCCCAAGCTGGGCCAGGCCGGCCTCATCAAAGCCAAGACGGACAACAACCTCACCGGCGAGGCTCGCATCCGCATCATTCCGCCGATGCCCTGGAACGAGACTTTCGACAGTTACGAAATCGGCAAGCAGCCGGCGGCGTGGGTCAGCACGGTCGCCGGAAAGTTCAGCGTGCAGGAACTCGACGGCAACAAGGTGTTCGCCAAAGCGCCCGACGAGACGTTATTCAAGCGCATGCGCGTATTCTTCGGCCCCTGGGACTGGCAGAACTACACCATGGAAGCCGACATCCGCATGACCGAACGCCGCCGCCAGATGGGCGACGCCGGCATCGTCGCGCAACGCTACGCGCTCATGATTTTCGGCAGCCAAGGGACGCTGGAACTCCAGCCCTGGCAGCCCGAGACCGAACGTACCGTCCGCGTTCCGATGGAGTGGAAGAAAGACACCTGGTATCGGT
>JAFDVT010000332.1 GCA_018268875.1 Acidobacteriota bacterium | reverse complement strand
TTTCAGCGAGACCTCCACCGTCCGGGGCAGGGAATCGGCCGCGATAAACGACGGTTCCGGCAGCGCTACCGCGACGGGGGGAACCACCACCACCGGGCGCGACAGTTCGCCGTACATCCGGTCAACATAGCGGTGGAACACCGGGCGAATCAGCTCAATCTCTTGCCCGTTCACTTTCGCCGTAATTCGCGCGCGGAACAACGCCGGGTTGTCGGGAAGGCCAATCAGGTTCTGGTCGCGAACCCCATACAGGGACCCCTGCTTCGGGTTCGCCAGCCAATAGTGCGACGTGTAGGGCTGGTCCTTGGGGATCAATACCGGGAACTCGCGCTGCACCGCCACGTTGTACGGCAACTCCTGCGCCGTGTTGTTCGACAGCGGTTCCGCCACGCCTTCCACTGTCGCCTTTTCAAACGACGCTACCGTCTGCAAGGAACGGTTCATCAACGACACGGTTAGCCGCAGCGGACCTCCCGGGATCGCCTGAAAACGTTCCGCCGTCAGTTCCGCGTACAATCCCGAACAAAGCGCAATCGCCTCGTCGATTTCCCGCAACTTGCCGGCGGCCCATTCATTCTTCATCTCCGCCACGCGCTTGCGAGCCTGTATCAGCGCGGGAATCGTCGCCGAAGGATTTTCGATGTTCAGATTCTTCGACGCGTCGCGCAGCATCCTGCCGACATCTTCCGCGCCTACGCGGTTCCAGGTGAGGTCGACGCCTTCAAAAATGTCTTTCTCCGCCGCATCGCCCGCCACCACAAAGAACCAGTCCCGTTGCGAGCCCTTGCGTTCCGGCGCGCCCATCGCCTGGCTGCGATGTTGGGACCGGCTGGCCCCCGCAATCTCACCGAATGAACGCCCCAGCACCGGGTCGTACACGCCGGTGTCGATCCCGATGCGTCCAGGTTGCTTCGCCGCTTCGGCTTCCATTTGCGGCGTAAACGAAAACGAATTGAACACCGCGCGCTTGGCCTTCCACGGCGCAACGCCAAGCTTCAATTGCTCGGGGAACTGCGATGGGTCGCCTGCCGCCTCATACGCGATCTTGCCCAGGATCGCGGACGCTTGATGATGCCCGTGCCCATCCCGGGGCGTACCCGAAAAGCGAAATACGATGACGTCCGGCCGGAACTTCCGGATCACCCACACGATGTCCGACAGGACCGCCTGCTTGCCCCACTTGCCAATGGTTTCCTCGGCGGTTTTCGAAAAACCAAAGTCGATGGCGCGGGAAAAGAACTGTTGCGCCCCGTCGATGCGCCGCGCCGCCAGCAGTTCCTGCGTGCGGATCACTCCCAGTTGATCGCCCTGTTCGGCGCCGATCAGATTCTGCCCGCCTTCGCCGCGCGTCAGGGAAAGGTAGCCGGTTTCCAGCTTCTTGCCGCGCGCAAAATAGGCCAATACCGCGGTGTTTTCATCGTCCGGATGGGCGGCGATCATCAACACGCGGCCCAAAACCTGGGTCTTTTCCAGAGCGACTTTCAATTCGGCCGCGCCGGAAAGTTCGCGCTGGCCATAGAGGAATGAGTAGGAAAGGAACAGCAGCAGGAGCAGTTTGTTCTTCACGGCTGGATATCTTTCATCCTACCCCCGTAGCTGACGTGACAGAATAGAAGGTCACGACTCCGCATATGAAAATCGGTATCCTCGGCACTGGCGCCATCGCGCACAAGCACGTCCAAGCCTACAAGAACATCGGTTGGGAGGTGGTTGCCTGCAGCAACGGCTATCAACCGCATGGCGTCGCCTTCGCCCAGCAGTATGGCATCGAGTTCGTGCCCACCATGGACGAACTCTGCTCGCATCCCAACGTCGAAATCGTCGATGTCTGCACGTTCCCCGATATCCGCCTGCAGCCCATCGAACTGTGCGCCAAAACCGGCAAGCACGTGCAGGTGCAGAAGCCGATTTCCACCAACGTCGCCACCGCGAAAAAGATGATCGACGTCGCCCGCGCCGCCGGCATCTGCCTCAACGTCGTCAGCCAGCATCGCTTCGACGATTCGAGCATGTTCGTGCGCAAGGCCATCGCCGACGGGCGCCTCGGCAAGATCCTGCAGGCCGACGCGTACATCAAGTGGCATCGTAGCTCCGCCTACTACGGCCGGCCGGAAAAAGGCAGTTGGTCCGTCGAAGGCGGCGGCGCGCTCATCAACCAGGGCATCCACCAGGTGGACATCCTGTTGTGGTTGATCGGTGCCGTCAAGGAAGTGTTCGCCTACTGGCAGTTGGGCGCCAAGCACAAGATCGAGTCGGAAGACGTCGTGTCCGCTCTCATGCGCTACTCGAACGGCGCGCAGGGCGTCATCCAGGCCGCCACCGCCTTCTGGCCGGGCTACGGCGAACGCGTCGAAATCCACGGCACCAAGGGGACCTGCGTCATCACGGGCGACCGTCTCACCACCTGGGATGTCGAAGACGATTCCGGCGAACCCGCGCCGCTTGCCAGCAACGTCGCATCCGGAGCGTCCGATCCAATGGCCATCTCGTTGACGCCCTTCGAACGCCAGTTCACCGACTTTGCCGAAGCCATTCGCGACAAACGCGAGCCGCTCGTTTCTGGAACCGAAGGTCTGAAAGCCCTGCAGTTGGTCGAGGCAATCTATCAGTCGTGCCGCACCGGAGAGAAGGTCGCCGTCGATGCTTAGTGTTCGCGTCCCGGCCTCAAGCGCAAACTTGGGGCCGGGCTTCGATGCCCTCGGCCTCGCCCTGGGCATCTTTCTGGAATGCCGGTTTCAGCCGGCGAGCCAAACGATCATCCGCGCCCGTGGGCGCGATGCCGATCAAATCTCCACCGACCCCGCGGAAAACCTGATCTGGCAAACCGCGCTGGCTGTGGCCAAAGATACGGGTGAGAATAACCTCCCGCCGGTGGATCTCGAAATTATCAACGATATTCCGCTTGGGAAAGGACTAGGTTCGAGCGCCGCTGCGTTAACAGCCGGCGTCATACTCGCCGACAGCTTGTTAGGTCTCAATTGGAAGCGGCTTCGTATATTAGACGAAGCGGCCCGTATTGAAGGACACCCTGATAACGTCGCTGCTTGTGTATTAGGTTCAATTGTCGCCAGCGCGATTGATTCCGGCGGAGTCGCGCGCGCCGTTCGACTCGAACTCTCCTCTCGTTTCGGTATTGCAGTGGTTGTTCCGGATTTCATGTTGCCGACGTCTAAGGCACGGTCCGTCTTACCCTCTCACTACAGCAAAGCGGACACGGTCTTCAACGTCCAACGAAGCGCGCTGTTAATCGCAGCGTTGGCAGCCGGGCAGAGTTCGGCCTTTCCCGCCGCATTAGAAGATCGCATGCATCAGCCCTATCGCGCGGCGCTAGTCCCTGGCCTCGATGACATGATCAAGCTTCGTGCACCTGGCTTATTAGGATGTGCTCTTAGTGGAGCGGGTCCTTCAATACTTGTGTTCTTCGAGAAGGGTCACGACGAAGTGTGTGATCTTGTGCGTCAAATCTTTCTCAGGCACGGCCATCAGTCCGAGGTGTTTCACGCGCCGATCGCCGCTGATGGTTATCAACTGTCCGCCGTTCAGTAAGAACCCGGGTGACAATGATACGGACGAAATGTAATCGTCTCTGCTTGTTTCGGTAATACAGGCGTCTTTCGCGGCATCTTTTTCGTTCCTTTTCAATTGGCAATCAGCCTGCTGTCTCATCGTTCGTGGGCAGCAGCAAAGCTGACCGCAAAAAAAAGGACACGAAATGATGCAACAACAGCAAGCGGAAGCGCCTCTACCAAACAAGACGGACGCTTCCTCTTCTCTCGCGACCAGCGCTGTGGTGGCGGCTGGCGCGGCCATGCTAGCTTCCTCGCTGCAGGCGCAGACGACAACCGTTACAGACGTCACTCTGCTGAATTACGCGCTCCTTCTGGAACAGTTGGAGGCGAATTTCTATACGCAGGGTCTGCGCCGCTTTAGTTCCTCCGACTTTAATAACGGCAGCTTCAGTCAAAACCTCGGCAACACTTCCGACTTTTACGGCGATTCCATCACCGGCGACGTGTATGGGAATCTGCTTCTTATTCGAAATCACGAACAGACCCACGTTCGCACGCTGGAACGTACCATTCGAAGCCTAGGTGGCACGCCCCGCACCAACTGCAACGGGTTCAGCTTTACCTACAACACGGTCGACGAGTTTCTCGCCGTCGGCAAGTTGCTGGAAGACACCGGTGTCAGCGCGTATGCAGGTGCCCTCAACATGCTTCGGGACCCGCAGCTTGTCACCACCGCCGCAACCATCGCCACGGTGGAAGGGCGTCACGCCGCGTATCTGCGCCTGATCACGGGTGACAGTCCGTTCCCCGCCGCCTTCGACCCCACCAAAACGATGCAGGAAATTCTCTCCGCCGCGGCCCCGTTCCTGGGTTCGTGTACGGTCTAGCTGGACACAAGAGGAAAGGAAACAGAGACCATAATGAACCGTCAACAAACCGGGAACGATTCGCGTCGCTCCTTTTTCACCAAGTCCGCCGCTCTGTTCGGCGCCACAGCGCTCGCTAACAAGATCCTGCACGCGCAAACCACAACGCCCGGCCCCGGCACCTCGAGCGACATCGATATTCTCAACTACGCGCTCGCCCTCGAACATCTCGAATCGGCATTCTACGTCCAGGGAGTGGCCCGCTACACCGCCGCCGACTACAACAATTCCATTTACGCGCCCGTCTTCGGCAGCAAGATCACGTCGAACTTCGTACCCTACATCACCGCCATTCGCGATCATGAGGTGGCGCACGTTTCGACGCTCCAGCAGGTGATTCAAGGCCTCGGCGGAACGCCTGTTCAGGCCTGCACCTACAACTTCGGAGTCAACAGTGCGAGCGATTTCTTGTCTACGGCGATGATGCTCGAAAACGTGGGCGTCCAAGCCTATGACGGCGCGATCAGCATGATCTCCAACGCCGACATCAAAAAGGCGGCCGCCACCATCGCGACGGTGGAGGCGCGCCACGCCTCCTACTTGAACTTTGTGAACGGACAACTGCCCGCGCCCGCGGCCTTCGATACGACGAGATCGCGCGCCGACGTGCTTGCCATGGCCTCGGCCTTCATCACGTCGTGTCCCGCTGGCGGAGGTCCCACCACCAACCCGGCCGGCCCAACCATCAGCGGCTTGTCCGCTACCGTCAATACGCGCGACCGCGAAGTGCAGTTCAACTTCGCCGGTTCAGCCGCTCCCGATGGCTCGGCCGTTAGCTTCATGTTCCAGCAGGTGTCGGGTCCGACGTCGTCGCTCATCGGCGAACGTACGTCCACTCCGCGCGTCATCCTCACCGGCGGACGCGGAACGTATGTGTACGAGTTAGTTGTCACCGACGGTCGCGGCAATCGCCAGACCGGCCGGACGACGATCGTTTATAGCTAGTCGCAAGACAAAGCGCCGCGAGCCAAATGGATACCGGCATTAGACGGGTACGATGCCCGCGGATCGCAAGGCTATTGCAACGGACAGTGCGGATCATCGGAGGCGATCCGTGCTGTCCAATTCTTTAGTTCCACTGCGCGGCCCACTTCGCCAGATTCGCGATCTGTTCCCGCAGCAGCGCCGCCTCGCTGACATGAGGCGCGAGCCGCAAGTATTCTTCGAGGTCCGATTTTCCCGCCGCATACCGTTTCAACTGCAGGTTCGCCGCTCCACGTACTCTCCACTCGGCGGCATTTGCCGGATCGGCTTCAATCAGCAAGTTGCAAACCTGAACCACCTTGCCCCACTGTTTGCCGTTCGCGTAAATACCTTTGAGGTTTTGCAACATCCGAACCACAATCGCCCGCTTGCTGGACCTTCGGAACGAAAGCGACCCCGGCTCGACGATCGTGCCCGTGCGCTTGGCAACCAACGCCTCGCACTCGGCCGGCGACAGTTGCTGCCCGCCATGAAACGGATCGAGGAACGCAGAATACTCGGCCTCCGCGTATTCCACAACGAAGTGCCCGGGCAACCCAATGCCGTAGACCGTCCGCGACAAGCGCCGCGCCACTTCCATGTAGACCACCGATAGCGTGATGGGAATCCCCACGCGCCGTCGCAGGACTTCGTTCAGACAGCTATTGCGTGGATCGTAATAGTCGGCGTCGTTACCGGCGAACCCGAAGTGTTCGAACAGCACCAGGTTCAGCGCTTCCACAAACTCGGCGCCATCCGCGGCATCGCCGGGAACTGCCGCCGCGACGCGATCGAGTGCGCGAACCACCGCCTCGGCATCTATGTTGGGAAACTCCAGCCTCGCCACTTCCGCCGCCGCAATATCGAGCCTGCCCGTCTCTTCGGCCTCGCCCTTCAACATTCGCCGCAGTTCGTTCATTGCGTCTGTTCTTTGCGGGCCCAGTACCCCGTGCGGGTGCGAACCTTGTTCCCGCGTCCGGCCACCGACACCTTCAATGTGTGAAACGACCCGTCATGCGCGCCCTCGGCGTTGAACCCCAGCACATACTGTGTGCGCAACTCTTCCTGGATCTTCGCAAAGATCTCGCCCGGCTTGTCGTACCGCACGTTGAACCCGAATCCCCCGGTCTGTTCGGCCAGATTTTCCAGCGGTTTTTTCCAGGCATCGCGAAGCTTTCGGCGTTCTACCGCCTTGATCGTGTACACGATCGTTTCCCCTGATTGCGCCATCTCGATCGCTTGCTCGAGCGTATGCGGACTGCCCGAATCCTCGGCATCGGTCATCAGGATCAGAGCCTTCCGGCCTTCCACCGCGCGTAACTTTTCCGCGGCGTAGTAAACACCGTCCCAGATCACGCTGCCGCCGCAAATCGGAATCAGAAAAATACGATCCCGCACCACCATTTCGCGCGTTGGACAAGGCTTGCCCAAGCGTGTGCCGCGTGTTCCGTCGACGCGATCCACCGCCGCTGTCAGAACCTCCGCGGAATCCGAAAAATCCTGCACCAGACGCACGTTGCCGGCAACCGCCGCGATAAACGCGCGATCCCCTTTGCGCAGAACCTGTTCGAAAAACTGCCGCAGCGCCTCCCGATGCTGGCGAAGGTACCGCCGCTGGCTGCCGCTCACATCCACCAGCAACCCGATCGTCAACGGCAGGTCCGTCTCGCGGCCAAAGTACTTCACCGGCCGTTTCACCCCGTTGTCGACGATCGAAAAATCGCGGGCTTCCAGATGCTTCACGGTTTCGCCCTTCTTGTTGGTCACCGTGCAGGGAACTCGCACCAGTTCCACATCGACGCGAATCGGTTCCTGAGCAAGAGTGGCAAACAACGCGATGAGGCCGTACGCCTTGGTGATCATGATGGGCTGCCGCGGACAGTTCCTACAATACTCGAATCTGCCGCTTGATCCATTCGACGGCGAACTCCACCAGTTCCGTTCCATCGAACAGGTAGACGTCGTCCGCATCGCCGACACGCCCGCGAACCTTCCCTGGATACGCCTCGGCGATCTGTTCGAACGCGTTCAACGGCAGCGCGTCGTGAACCGGTTCCGACGTGTCGAACTCCTCGAACCACACCCATTGCGGCCCTTCCGGCATCAGCCTTTTGTAGCGGACAACTCGCTTATCCGGAATGTCCGCGACATGTTCCGCATAATGCAGCAGCGTGATCGTATCGAGCGGCGCCCCCAGCATCAGGACCTTGCCTCGCAATTGCAGGAACTTGTCGAGCGGCGACCCCGGCCCGTAGCCATATTGAAACGGATGGTCCGCTGTCAGCCACTCCGCCTTCGCGCCGATCGCCAGCATGCCCGCGTCCGGATGGTCGCTGCGAATCGCTCCCGGCCACGTGCGCATCGTCTCGTGCAGAACCCCGTGGTCGCGCGCCGCCTGTGCGATCCGCTTGTCGAACACCGGCATCAGGTCCACTTGTTCGTCTTCGAAGAACCGCTCGAAATCCACGTAGGCCAGCAGCGTCCCATGCGGACCTACGGCGTCAAGCAGAGCCCGAATCACGGTGTTGACCCCGCCAATCACAGGCCCCAACTTTCGTACGCTCGCATGGGCCATCACGACGTCGCCCGGAGCGATCCCGAGACGGCGCAAATCCCCGGTGATGCTATCGTAAGTATTCACTCGATTTCTCATGAATCCACTGGTTGGCGTGATCATGGGTTCGTCGTCCGACTGGACCACGATGACCCACGCTTGCGCCATTTTCGAACAATTTCACGTCCCCTATGAAAAGCGGATCGTGTCGGCCCATCGCACGCCGGAACTCCTTGCCGAATACGCCAGGTCCGCCGCCGCGCGAGGCCTTGAAGTGATTGTAGCGGGTGCCGGCGGCGCCGCGCATCTGCCCGGCATGGTCGCCGCTCACACCGTCGTACCCGTGCTCGGCGTACCCGTCGAAAGCCGCGCGCTCAAGGGTATGGATTCGCTGCTTTCCATCGTTCAGATGCCCGGCGGCATCCCCGTCGGAACCCTTGCCATCGGCGAGGCCGGAGCCAGGAACGCGGGCTTGCTCGCCGTCGCGATCCTCGCCAACTCCCGTCCCGATCTCCGCAAGGCGCTCGAAGACTTCCGCCGCAACCAGACCGACACCGTCCTCGGGATGGAACTGCCATGACGCGGCCCATCCTTCCGGGCGCCACCATCGGCGTACTCGGTTCCGGCCAACTCGGCCGCATGTTCGCGATCGCGGCGCGCCGCATGGGATACCGTGTTGCGACCTTTTCCCCGGACGAGGACACGCCCACCGGCCAGGTCGCGGACCTTGAAGTCGTCGCCGCTTATCACGACCTCGACCAGGTTCGCCAGTTCGCCCAAGGCGTCTCCGCCGTGACCTTCGAGTTCGAAAACGTGCCCGCCGACACGGCCGCCGCTTGTGCGGAATTCGCGCCCGTGCGCCCCGCTGGCGCCGTTCTGCACACCACCCAGCATCGGATCCGCGAAAAGACATTTCTGCAAGCCCACGGGCTTCCCGTCGCGAACTTCCGCATCGTGCGTTCGGAGGCCGATCTCGAAGGCTTTACCGGGATTCTCAAAACCGCGGGCTTCGGCTACGACGGCAAGGGGCAGGTTCGTGTCCGCAAGCCGGAAGAGGCGCTCGCCGCGTGGAACTCGCTTGGCCGCGTGGAAGCGGTCTTTGAAGAATTCGTGGACTTCGAATGCGAGCTCTCGGTGGTTGCCGCGCGATCGCTGCAAGGCGATTTCGTACACTTCGGGGTTGTCGAGAATCGCCACGCCAACCACATTCTGGACCTCACGATTGCGCCCGCCAACGTGCCGGACGCGGTGGCCGCGGAAGCCGTCGAAATCACCCGCGCCGTGCTGGAAGCGTTGGATGTTGTCGGCGTGCTTTGCGTCGAATTCTTTCTGACCAAGCAAGGCAAGCTGCTCATCAACGAACTTGCCCCGCGCCCGCACAATTCCGGCCACTTTACCGTCGACGCCAACGTCACCAGCCAGTTCGAACAGCAGTTGCGCGCCGTCTGCGGCTTGCCGCTCGGTTCCACGCAGCAGCTTGCGCCGGCTGCCATGGTGAACCTGCTCGGCGACGTGTGGGACAACGGCGAACCGGACTGGACGGCTGCCCTGGCCGACCCCCAGGTCAAACTGCATCTGTACGGCAAGCCCGAACCTCGCAAAGGCCGCAAGATGGGCCACATCACCGTCCTCGCCGACACCGCGCAGGAGGCTGCCGTAAAGGCTCTCGCCGCTCGCGCCCGCCTGCTTAGGGCTGAACCGCAGTAGCCTGCCAGTCCTTCAATTCTTTCTTCAAGCGCTGCAGCACGGCGGGATACTCGCCGTGCAACGGACGCCGCTCCTGCGGGTCGTCCTTCACGTTGTATAGAAAACTCTGCCCGCCAATCTCCAGCAGCTTGAAGTCGCCTTGCATGGCTGCGTTCATCTCCGTGTTCTCGGTGTGAAACTCCCAGAACAACGTACGGTCGGGCGGCGCCGCCTTGCCGGTCCAGACGTCCAGCATGTTGATGCCGTCCACTTTCCAGGCTGGATTCGGCGCGCCTCCGCCCGCCGCGGCAAGGAACGTCGGCAGGATGTCGATCGTCGACGTGAGCGCGGTGGACCGCTTGCCCGCCGCAACATGCCCCGGCCAGCGCACACACCCGGGTACCCGAATGCCGCCTTCTTCGAGGCTCCGTTTTTGCCCGCGATGCGGCGCGTTCGAATCGTGGAACCGGGACGTGCCTTTGTTGCCCGATTCAAACGTCGCGCCGTTGTCGCTCGTAAAGACCACCAGCGTGTTCGACGCCAGACCCTGGTCGTCGAGCGCCTTCAGAACCCGCCCGATGCTCTTATCCAGCCGCTGAATCATCGCCGCGTACCGCGCGTTGTAAGGCTGCGACGCATCCTTCTCCACGAACTTGCCCTCGTACTCCTTTACGTCCTCTTCCGGCGCCTCGATCAGAAAGTGCGGCTCGATAAACGCCAGATGCAGGTAAAACGGTTTCTTCGCCGACCGGAAGAACTGGATCGCCTCATCGGCCAAAATATCCGAGCTGTAGCCGCTTACCGGAACCTCCTGCCGTCCTCGCCAGAACATTTTGGGAAAGTGCTCCCAGGCATGGCGCGCATCCAGGTACCCGAACGTCGTATCGAACCCCTGGTCGAGCGGATGCGTGAACGTCCCGTCGGGCTTGGCGCCCTTGTGCCACTTGCCGATCAGCGCCGTCGTGTAACCCTGCGGCCGCAGCGCCTCGGCGATCGTCACCTCGGACGACGGCAGGTCGGTGGAGTTGCCGCGAACCGTGTTGTGAATGCCGTATTTGCCCGTCATCAACGCCGCCCGTGAAGGGGCGCACAGCGGACAGGCCGTGTACCAGCGGTCGAACACCGTGCCCTGGGACGCCAACCGGTCCAGGTTCGGTGTCTTCCAGTCTTTACGGCCGTTGAAGCCGACGTCGCTCCAGCCCATATCGTCGGCAAACAGGAACAGCAGATTGGGCTTGGGTTGCTGCGGTTGCGCGGCGGCGGGAACGGTCAACAAGGGCGCGGAGCACGCTCCAGCGGCGAGGGTGGATAGAACGCTTCGGCGAGTCAACATGGGATTGGTACGTTTTAGGATAGTAACTATGGCGACCAAAATGTCGGCGGCCGAAGCCGACGCAAAACTGGAAGAACTCACCGGCTGGAAACGAAAGGACGAAAAGCTCGTCAAAAACTATGAATTTGCCGATTTCGTCCACGCGTTCGGGTTCATGGCCACCGCCGCCATCGCCATCGAAAAAATGAACCACCACCCCGAGTGGACCAACGTTTATAACAAGGTCTCGGTGGAACTCAGTTCGCACGACGCGGGCGGCATCACCGCTCGCGACTTCAAACTCGCCGCTCTTCTCGACTCGATCGCCGCCAAATTGCAGACTGCCGCCTAAATGAAATTCGCCGCTTTTGCCCCCATTCTGGTTCTTTCGAACCTCCTCTGCTTCGCCCAGGAATTCAAGGGCGGTCCTTTTATCGACGCCCAAATGCAGGACGCCGTCGCCTCCGGCCTGATACCGGGCGGCGTTGTGCTCGTCGGCCAGCAGGACCGCATCCTGTTCCAGAAAGCCTACGGCAAAAAGTGGCTCGTGCCGCCGTCCGAGGACCCGATGGCGGTTGACACCATCTTCGACGCCGCCTCGCTCACCAAGGTGATCGCCACCACAACGGCCATCGCTCGCCTCTTCGAACAGGGCAAAATCCGGCTCAACGATCCCGTCACCACGTACCTGCCGGAATTTCAGGGCGGCAAAAGCAACGTCACCGTTCGGGACCTGCTCGTCCATTTCTCCGGCCTGCGCCCGGACGTTGACCTCGTGCCCAAATGGAGCGGCTACGACACCGGCATTCACCTCGCGCTGATCGACAAGCCCGTCAATCCGCCGGGAACCCGCTTCGTCTATAGCGATATCAACTTCCTGCTGCTCGGCGAAATGGTCCGCCGCATCAGCGGCAAGCCGCTCGATCAGTACTGCCGCGAGGAAATCTTCCTCCCGCTGGGCATGTTCGATTCGAACTTCAACCCGCCGTCCACTGTGCTCAACCGCATCGCGCCCACCGAGATCGAAGAGAACGACCGTGCCTGGCAAGGCATCGTGCACGACCCCACCGCCCGCTACATGGGCGGCGTCGCAGGGCACGCCGGATTGTTTACCACCGCTCCGGACCTCGCCAAGTTCGCCCGCATGATGCTGTCCGGAGGAGGCGCTATTCTCGAAGCGCAGACGGTCCGCCGTTTCACCGCACCCAACACCCCGGCCGGCCAGCCGATTCTGCGCGGCCTCGGTTGGGACATGGAATCGCCCTTTTCCGGCAATCGCGGCGAGCTCTATCCGGTTGGCTCGTTCGGCCATACCGGCTTCACCGGCACCTCGATCTGGATGGACCCGTCCACCAAGTCCTACGTCATTATCTTGACCAACTACGTCCACCCGAAGCGCGGCAAGAGCCTGACGAGCCTTCGCGGCCGCATCGCCACCATCACCGCCGCCGCTCTCGGCATCGACACGCCCGGCCTCATTATTCCCGGCTACAACGAAACGTCGTCCAACACTCGCCGCGTCATCGCGCGTAACGGGCAGGTGCATACCGGGCTTGACGTCCTGGCGGCCAACGGATTTGCCGAACTGCGAGGCAAGAAAGTCGGCTTAATTACCAATCACACCGGCATCGATCGCAACGGAAAACGCAATATCGATTTGATGAAACAGGCGGGAGTTGAGCTCACCGCGATCTACTCGCCGGAGCATGGGTTGTACGGCCGGCTGGACGAGGAGCACGTCGAAGACACCCGCGACGAAGCGACCGGGATCAAGGTCTACAGTCTTTATCAGGGAGAAAAGCGGAAATTACCGGAGAATTACGCCCGCCAGGTAGACGCTATTGTTTACGATATTCAGGATATCGGAGCGCGTTTTTACACCTACTCCTGCACCATGCTGTGGGCCATGGAAACCGCCGCCAAATTGAAGCTCCCATTCTACGTTTTGGATCGACCGAACCCGATCACTGGAACAGTTGTCGACGGACCCATCATTGAGAAAGATTTAGAAAGTTTTGTAGGATGCTACGCGATGCCAGTGAGGCATGGCTTAACGTTCGGCGAGCTCGCGACCATGGCCAATGCCGAACGTAAGATGGGCGTCGATCTTAAGGTAATCTCTATGAAAGGTTGGCAGCGCGGCGACTGGTTCGACTCGACTGGCCTCCCCTGGGTGAACCCTTCGCCCAACATGAAAAGTCTCACTGCTGCGACACTCTACACGGGGGTCGCTCTCTTGGAATACCAGAAGACTTACTCCGTCGGGCGCGGTACCGACTCGCCCTTCGAACAGATCGGCGCCGACTGGATCAACGGGACGCAATTGTCCGCGTACCTCAATACGCGCTTCATTCCCGGCGTCCGGACGTACCCGGTCCAATTCCAGCCAACCGCCTCAAATTTCAGCGGTAAAACCATCTCGGGGGTTCGCTTTTTGATCACGGATCGCGAATCTTTCGTCGCCGGCCGCCTCGGCCTGGAACTCGCCGCCGCGCTCATTAAGTTATACCCGGGCAAGCTGGACCTGAAGGTGAACTTAAAGTTGATCGGAAATAGGGAGGTGATCTCCGCGCTGGAGCGTGGGGACGACCCGAGGGTGATCTACGACCGGATGGAGGAGCACAAAAACAAATACCTGGCGGGTCGCGCCAGGTATCTGCTGTATCGTTAGAAAGAAACTCTGGGAAGGTGAAATTAAGCGGAGGCGGTTACCTGTTTATTCTTGCTTCCCGGAGGTCGGCCGCGGCGTTTCGGTTCTCCAGCGGTTGCGACTGTTGCCGCAGTTACTGCTCCTTGGCTCATCCATGCTGGCGGCCTGCCACGACGCTTGCCGCGGCTTCTAGCCAGCCTTTCTAGTGTCAAAATAGCTTCTTCGAGCTGCTGCCGTTCTTGGCGTAATTCCGCCAGAACTTTCATTACGTCCATTCTGAACTCCGTCTGCAACGAGAGAGGAGCCAGCTAAGGGCCCCAAACTGCTGAGGAAATCCCCCCGGGGCGCACTGCCGAAATAATAAAGCATTCCGACATACTGAGCGCCGGAAGAGTCTTTACCGTTGTACACGATTCGGACGCCAAATACAAGGGCCCTTACACACCGGAATTTCCCCGTGTTCTCTTTACAAACGGAAATACGTTTTTGTACCGCCGGAAATCAATTCGCGCGCCGCGATTTTTGCCAGTGCAGGTAGAATGGCACGCCAATTACGATCGTGACCAACCCCAGTAGCGACTCCCGCGGGGAGTTGTACAACGTGGCCCCTAACAGCACCAACGCCGTGCAAACAAAGAGTCCGGGCAACCACGGATAGCCGATCGAACGATGCTGGGAAATCGAATCTCCATCCCTGCGCCGGAAAACAAACACGCTCGCCGCCGCCATCGCGTACAAGATCCAGCTTGCGAATATTACCGATGTAAATAGCTCCTCATAACGACCACTTAGAACTAGTAAACTCGCAGTACCGGTGAGCAGCCAGATGGCCGCAACGGGGGTTCCTCTATTCTCATCGACGCGCCCTGCGGACGCGAAAAATAGGCCGTCGCGAGCCATTGCAAATGGAATACGCGACCCGCCTAACAGTGTTCCATTCAACGCCGCCGCCATGGATGTCATGGCCGCAAAGCTCACCAGATTGGCGCCCCACTCGCCCACGGCTTTCCGCATCATGGCCGCCGCAATTCGATCGCTCGAGGCTACTTCCGCCGGTGTCAGAACATAAAAATAAACGATATTGGCGATCAGATAAATCGATACGATTCCGGCGATTCCGCCGATCAGTGCGCGCGGCAGATTCCTTTTGGGATCTTTCACTTCGCTCGCCACCATGGCGACCGTGTTCCAGCCGTCGTACGCCCACAGCGCCGCTACCAAGGCGAGGAAGAATCGCGAAAATGCCGATGCGTCCCCAGCCACCGGCACCGAGCCCGAAAAGTTTTCTACCGATCCCACTCCCGACAAAAATCCGGCCGCGATCAGCACCAGAATCAGGCCGACCTTTATGAGCGTCAATCCCACCTGCGCGCCGCCCCCGAACTTCACTCCCATCGTGTTCAGGACGCCCAATATACAAATGAGTCCAATCGCGATTATCTGCCCGTAACGGATTTCCAGCGGAGCCCAACCCGGCCCGATGGGCAGCGGGACGACGTACAGGATTCTGTCGAGCGACGGCAAAAAATGCGTCAAATAATAAAAAAATCCCGTGGCGAGCGTGGCGCACGCTCCGCTCCTTGCGATCCAGGTTTGCAGCCAACCATATGTAAATCCCCAAAACGGACCGTACGCTTCCCGCAGGTACGCATATTCGCCGCCCGCTTCCGGAAACCGCGACGACAACTCGGAATAGGTCAGCGCGCCGAACAGCGACAGCAACCCGCCGGCGATCCACACCGCGAACACCCAGCCCGGCGTCCCCACCGCCTGTAGCATTTTGGACGGCACCAGAAAGATCGCGCTTCCGATGGTTGTGCCGACCACAATGGCGGCGGCTGTCCAGGGTCCCAGTTCGCGGCGAAGCTCAGGCATCTGCTTTTAATTCCTTTTCCGGCAGCACGAACGACATTGCGTAAGCGGTCACAAACGTAGCCGTTGTGCCGATGAGCACGTACCAGGTCCAGGCAATCGGCGTGAAGAACTTGATATACAGCATCAAGACAAAGCCCGCGGTCATGCCCACCATCGCAGCATTTTCGCGGGTACGCCGCGTCAGCAGCCCTAGCAGGAACACGCCGAGCAGCGAGCCATATAGAATCGACGCGATGGACAAACCGGCCTGTAGCACCGAACCCCAGTTCCGGGCCACCAGCGCGATGCCGAAAAGCGCTACGCCCCAGCCGAGCGTCGCGAGTTTTGCGATGCGCAAATAAAATTCCTCGGGTTTGTGGCCGCCGGTCATCGGCTTGTAGAAATCCATCACCGTCGTCGAGGCAAGCGAGTTCAGCGCGGCGCTCAGGTTGGACATGGCGGCCGCCAGAATCGCGGCGATCACCAATCCCGCAATGCCGTGCGGCAGATAATTCCAAATGAACTCGGGATAAATGCGGTCCGCCGGCTGCGGGGCGGACAGCCCGCGCTGCTGGTAGAACACGTACAAGCAGACGCCGATCGTCAGGAACATCGTGAATTGTACGAAGATCACCACCCAGCTGGCCATCAGCGCCTTGCGGCTTTGCGCTTCGTCTTTCGCAGACAACAGACGTTGCACCATCAGTTGTTCCGTTCCGTGACTTGCCGTCGTCAGGAAGCATCCGCCGATGACGCCGGCCCAGAACGAATAGGTTTTCGTGAAGAACGCCGGCGTGAGCTCAAAACCGAAATCGAAGATCCGGAACTTGTGCAACTCGCCGCCGACACGCGCCACTTCCGCCCACCCGCCGTCGATCTGGCCGAGGATCACAACCAGGCTGATCACCGCGCCGATGACATACAGGAACATTTGCACCACATCGGTCCAGATCACCGCCGTCATGCCGCCTTCAAACGTGTAGAACAACGTCAGCGCGACGATCAGCACGATAGATGACATCTCGCCGGTGCCGAGGATGATCGAGATGACGATAGAGATCGCAAACACGCGAACGCCTTCCGCGAGCGCGCGCAGCACCAGAAACAGTCCGGCGGTCAATTTGCGAATCCGCACGCCGAACCGCCGCTGCATCACTTCGTATGCCGTATACATCTCGCCGCGGAAGTACGTGGGCAGAAACACCGCGGAAATCAGAATGCGCGCCAGCAGGTACCCGAACACCACTTGCAGAAATCCGAAGTCCCCCGCATAGGCCAAAGCTGGCGTGCCGATCACCGTCAGCGTACTTGTCTCCGCCGACACGATCGAGAACGCGATCGCCCACCACGGCGCTTCCCGCCCACCCAGGAAATACTCTTTTAAGGTAGACTGGCCCTTGCCGAACCTCGCCCCGAATACGGTAATCCCAATCAGGTATGCCAGTATGACGCCGAGGTCGAAAATTCGCATTCGACTTAGGATACACAAGACTTTGCGCAAACACGACTTTTCTGCGTTGGTGGGAACCTTCGGCTGCTTTGCGGTATCTATTAAGGCAGGCGCAGGCTCCCGCCAGGCGTGCCGGGAAAATCGACGCTGCTGCCGGGTTGCAGGCTACTTCGCCGATCCGGTATACTCCGCTTTTACCCAAGCGAGTGTCGGCTAGTAGGAAAGTTGACCATTTGAGGGAGGCCAATTTGAGGCAAAAGTTTTTGCGCACCGTGGCAATGGCTACGGCGCTATTTATAGGATCCGTGGCTCTGTTTGCCCAGCAAGGCGGTCCTCAGTGGAAGGATCGGGCGGAGTACGATCTGTACGTCGCCATCACACAGGACCAGAACGCCCAGACTCGTCTGGAAAAGCTGAACAAGTGGAAAGCCGATTATCCGGAAACGCAGTTCGTTGCGAACCGCCGCCTGGTGTACCTCGCCACGTATCAGCAATTGAACAATCCGGCCGAGGTGTTCAAGGCCGCACAGGAAATTCTGGCTGCCGAACCGAACAATCTGCAGGCGCTCACTGCCATGAGCGTTTTCATCTTCCGGTTCCAGCCCGCTCCGTCCGAAGCTGAGCTGACGGCGGCCGAAAAAGCGGCCGGCCAGTTGGTTTCGGGCATCGATACCTTCTTTGCCGCCGACAAGAAGCCCCAGAACGCGACCGACGCGCAATGGCAGGCAAGCAAGAAGGAAGTCAAAATGTACGCCCAGAACGCGCTGGGCTGGATTCCGATGGTCCGCAAGGATAATCCCAAGGCGGAAGTGGAGCTGATCAAGGCGTTGCAGGTGGAACCGAAC
Organism: Acidobacteriota bacterium; assembly: GCA_018268875.1. Lineage (GTDB taxonomy): Bacteria > Acidobacteriota > Terriglobia > Bryobacterales > Bryobacteraceae > F-183. Next base: position 828 of record JAFDVT010000332.1, on the reverse strand, counting down.
AACGCGCAGGTCACCTACTGGCTCGCTGGCGTGATCGTGGCGCAGAAGGACGTCAAGAAGCTGCCGTTCGCTCTGTGGCACTTCGCCCGCGCCGCCTACTACGACGGCCCTGGCGCCCTCGCGCCGGAAGGCCGCAAGCAGATCATCCCGTACTTCGAAAAGCAGTATCAGAACTACCACGGCAGCAAGGAAGGCATCGAGAACTTTATCGCGATGGCCAAAGCTTCCGCCCTGCCTCCCGAAGATCTGCCTTCGAAGCTGAAGAGCATCGTCGAAATCGAGAAGGAAGCGGAAGCTAACGAAGCTGACTTCGAAAAGCAGTTCCCGGACAAGGCGCTTTGGAAGATGCTCAAAACCGCGCTGACCGGTGGTGAAGGCCAGACCTACTTCGACTCGAGCGTCAAAGGCGCGGCACTCCCCGGCGGCATCGAAAAGGGCGGCCAGAAGGTGACCAAGTTCAAGGGCAAGCTGGTTTCGGCCACCCCCGAGACCAATCCGAAAGAACTCGTGCTCGCCATTGGCAACGACCCTGCCGGCGACGTAACGCTGAAGCTGGACGCACCGCTCCGCGGCAAGATGGAAGCCGGCGGCGAAATCCAGTTCAACGGTGTGGCCAGCTCCTACACGAAGGAACCCTTCATGGTGATCTTCGACGTGGACAAGGCGGACGTCAGTGGCTGGGAAGGTGTCGGCGGCGCTCCGGTGCCGGCCGCGCCCAAGAAGGCCGCGCCGGTAAGGCGTCCGGTCGTCAAGAAGAAGTAACGCAACTCGGTTTCGAGAAGAAAAGCCCGGGAGCCTCCCAACAAGGCTCGCCGGGCTTTTTCTTTG
>JAFDVT010000331.1 GCA_018268875.1 Acidobacteriota bacterium | reverse complement strand
TCGGTTGTTACCATAAACCAAACATGAGTAAGCGCAGTGTGAATGCCGCGGTCATCGGACTCGGCAACGTGGGTTCCGGGACGCTGGACATCCTGGCCAGGAATCGCGCGGAAATCGAACGCAAGCTGGGATTCCCGCTGCGGGTTACCGCCGTCGCCAGCCGTGCCATCGCGTCCAAGCCTCTGCCGGAAGGCCTTGGCAGCGACGTGTTCACCACCACCGACTGGCGCGAGGCCGTCGCCAGGCCGGACGTCGACATCGTGGTGGAACTGATTGGCGGTACGACCGTGGCTCGCGAGGTGATTGAAACCGCCATCGCCGCAGGCAAAAGCGTCATCACCGCGAACAAGGAATTGATGGCCGCCTCGGGCGTGGACCTGTGGCGTCTGGCCGCCGAAAAAGGCGTCGCCGTGGCGATGGAAGCGTCAGTAGCCGGTGGCATTCCCGTGCACGACGTGCTGCGCGAAGGCATCGTCAGCGACCGTATTCAGACGCTGTACGGCATCCTGAACGGCACCAGCAATTACATCCTCACCGAGATTGAAAAGCACGGTTCCGAGTTCGGCGCGGTGCTCGCCGAAGCGCAGCGGCTTGGCTACGCCGAGGCCGATCCGACCGCCGACGTGGACGGCTTCGACGCGCGGTCGAAACTGGCGCTGCTGAGCGCGCTGGCGTTCGGCGAACGCGTGCCCGTGGACCACATCTATACCGAAGGCATCCGCCGCATCACGCCGCTGGACTTCGATTATGCGCACCGGTTGGACAACACCATTCGCCTGATCTGTTCGGCGCGGCGCAGCAAACACGGGCTGCTGCTGAGCGTACGTCCGTCGCTGATTCCCAGGTCGACGATCCTTGCCAGTGTGCAGGGCGCGTACAACGCCGTGTGGATGCGCGGCGAGTTCGGGCAGGATACGTTCTATTACGGCCGCGGCGCGGGTCCCCACCCGACCGGCGTAGCCGTGGTGAGCGACCTGATCCGCGTGGCTCGTGACCTGCACGGCGGCAATCCCGGCCGCGTCTCGCCGTTCTCGTTCCGCGAACTCACCGATCACGTCAAGACAGAGGTGGAGATTCACAAAGCGCCTTACTATCTCCGCTTCAAAGTGGAAGATCAGCCGGGCATCATCGCCAAGCTTGCGGCCGCGCTGGGCGAACAGAAGATCAGCATCGAGGCGGTGTTGCAATTGCCGAGCGACACGCCGCACAACCTGCCGTTCGTCATCACGGTTGAGCCGACCACGGAACAGTCGATTCGCAAGGCGATTGCCAGCATGAGCGATGTTCCGTTCTTTACCGAAGCCCCGCTGGCATTGCCGATGGAGAAAGGATTGTAGCCATGCGTTGTCTTATCCCGCTGTTGTTGATCGCTGCCGGTTTGTACGGACAGGTCGCAAAGGACGCGAACCAGCGTTACCAGACCAAGGAAGGCCGCGAAGGCATCGCCGCGACGCTTGCCGATCCGCATCGCGACGGCCGCCAGAAGCCCAAGGAACTCATCGAGGCGCTGGACATCAAGCCTGGTCAAACCGTAGCCGATGTGGGCACCGGCGTGGGTTACCTGCTGCCGTGGCTTACCGGCGCCGTGGGCGAGAAGGGAACTGTGTATGCCGAAGACATCCAGTTCGACTTTATGGAGAAGGCCCGCGCGCTGGTGGCGGACAAAAAGCTTTCGAACGTCAAGTTCATCGTCGGTTCCGAACGCGACGCGAAGCTTCCGGCCAAGTCCTTCGACCTGATTCTGACCTTGGACGTCTACCATCACTTCGACTATCCGGACCTGATGCTCGCGAGCATCAAGAGTGCGCTGAAGCCCGGCGGCAGGTTCGCAATCATCGACTTTTACAAGCGTCCTGACGCGATGCCCAACGGCAACGCCATGCAGCACATTCGTCTGGATCAGGCCGACGTGATCAAGGAAGTGGAAAGCAACGGTTTCCGGCTGGTCAAGAAGCAGGACCATCTGCCCAACAGCCAGTACATCGCGATTTTCACGGAAAAATGAAGGTAAAAATCAAGCGTCTACACGCGGATGCTCAGATTCCGCAATACGCGCACGGTCCGCTCGAAGACGCCGGCATGGACCTGCACGCCGTCGAGGACGCGACGCTCGAACCGCAGGTCGCCAGGCTTGTCGCAACGGGCCTTTCGATCGAGGTTCCGCCGGGGTATGAGGCGCAACTGCGTCCCCGCAGCGGTCTGGCGTTGAAGCACGCGATCACGCTGCCCAATTCGCCGGCCACCATCGACCCCGGCTACCGCGGCGAGGTCAAAGTGATCCTGCTGAACCTTGGCAAACAGCCCTATCAGGTAACCAAAGGCGACCGCATCGCGCAGATGGTGATCGCCAAGTACGAAGCGGTGGAGTTTGACGAAACGGACCTCAGCGATTCGAACCGCGGCGCCGGAGGCTTCGGGTCATCGGGCCGCTAGTCGTACTGACTGGCGCGGGGATTTCCGCCGAAAGCGGCATCCCCACATTTCGCGATGCCGGGGGCTTGTGGCGCAACTTTCGCGCCGAGGATCTGGCGACGCCGCAGGCCTTCGCCCGCGATCCCAAGCTCGTGTGGGAATGGTACGACTGGCGCCGCCAGAAGATCGCCGAGGCAAAGCCGAACGCCGCGCATCTTGCGTTGGCCGCCTGCGACAACCTGACGTTGATCACGCAAAATGTCGACGGATTGCATGATCTGGCGGGGTCGAAGGACATCCTGAAGATCCACGGCGACATCTGGATTCGGCGCTGTACGGTATGCGGCCATGAGACCACCGATCGCGTCACGCCGCTGCCCGCGGACCCGCCGTTGTGTCCAAAGTGCGGCGGCGTCGAACGGCCTGGTGTCGTGTGGTTCGGCGAGGGACTGCCGGTTGCCGTGTGGGAAGCGGCGGACCAGGCGGCGCGCGAGGCGCGCGTACTATTGGTGATCGGAACCTCGGCGCAAGTCTAT
>JAFDVT010000330.1 GCA_018268875.1 Acidobacteriota bacterium | reverse complement strand
GGCCGCGAACAGGTGCTCACCGTCGAACGCCCGGGCGGCACCATTGCCGAACTACCCGTTTTTGACGGCGGCGTTTATCCGGCCTCGGCGGCGGCAGTGGACGAATCGGAAACCGTCTTCATCTCGCGAGACGGCTTGCGCTCCGTGTGCCTGGAACATCCCGAGGTGTCGTTGAAGTTGCTGCAGGTGGCCGGCGCGCGCCTCAGACGGCTGGTCGGCATCATCGAAGAGCTTTCGTTCACCACGGTGCGCCATCGTTTGGTGGCGTATTTGCTGCGGCAATCCGAAACTTCCGGATCGAGCTTCACGCTGGATACCAGCCATCAGGAACTGGCCGCCCAACTTGGCACCGTACGCGAACTCGTGTCGCGCAACCTCGCCCGCTTGCAGGCCCAGGGCTTGGTCGAACTCAAAGGGCGGGAAGTACAAATTCTCGATAAACCCGGCTTGGAAGCGGAGCTTTCGAACGGCTGAACCGCGCGTCAGAACTCAATTGCGAAGAGTGTCTCTTTGATCCCGCGGCGCGCCGCCATTTCAAGGCCGACCGCTGTGAGTTCCTCCTTTCCCAAACGTCCCGCCGCGGTGGGAAAGATCGAATTTTCTTCCACCGCGATGTGCCTTTCGTAGAGGTCGACCAAGGCGCCGGCGCACCAGGCGAACCGCTCCGCGTCGGCGTCCCGCAGCACTCCATCCGCCAGCCAGCGTAGCCCCAACGAGTCGACTTCCGCATGCATCGCGTCGGCGACGTCGTGATCGGCCTCGAGCGAGTCCAATGAGTCGAGCACCGAATTCGAGGGATCGCCGGTTGCCGCCGCGATGCGAAGCCTTGGAAACAGCGACGATTCCTCGTCCGCCGTGTGTTTGGGCGCCGCTTCGCGGAAATAGCGCAAGGCCGTGTCGAGAGCGGACCGCTGTTCCGCATCGAGCAGGCTTCCGCGCAGGTCGCCGATGTGGCGCAGAACCATGGCGAACTTCTTGACGCGGCGATGGCAGTCGGTCAACAGTCCAATCGGGTCTTGAAAGTTGCTCTCCGGTTTGGCGCCGATTACAATTGGCATTCTGCATTCAGGCTAACTCCTCCGCCTGAATCCAGCCGTGACTTCGGTCACACCCCCGTTCGAAAACGCTCGTGATGATCATCCATTGCCTGCAACACGTACCTTTTGAGCACCCCGGCTACGTCGCGGACTGGGCTTCGGCTCGCGAGCATTCGATGCGCGTGATCAAGCTGTATCAGGACGAACCGCTTCCCTCCCCCGATGACGCGGACTTGCTTGTCGTGATGGGTGGACCAATGAGTGTGCACGACGAAAGCGTCTATCCATGGCTTGGCCCCGAGAAAAGGCTGATCGAAAACCGGCTTGCCAAGGGGAAATTCACACTTGGCATCTGCCTCGGTTCACAGCTTGTGGCCGAGGCGTTGGGCGCTACGGTTTACCGCAACCGCTGCAAAGAAATTGGATGGTTCCCCGTGACCGTGAACCGTCAAGCCGATACCAGCGGCCTTTTTGCGCAACTGCCGCCACAATTCACGCCGTTCCATTGGCACGGCGAAACCTACGACCTGCCCGCGGGCACGATTCATTTGGCGAGCAGCGAGGCCTGCGCGATACAGGCGTTCGAACACCCGTCCGCGTTGGGCATCCAATTCCATTTGGAGATCACGCCAACTGGTGTAGCGGATCTGGTCAGTGCGTGCGCATCCGATATCGGGTCGGGCCCGTATGAGCAACCCGTGAGCCAGTTGCCGGGATCCGCGAGTCGCTACGAGGAAAATCATGCCTGGTTCGCCATGATCCTGGACGGCATCGCGAACCGCGTCACCGCAAACGCAAGGTAAAACTTGCCTGGCGCGCTACTGCCAGGGCGCTGCGACCGGAAGATCGCCCGGTCCACCGAACGCGCCTACCGTGCCATATTCTGTGATCCAGGCGCCCGTGGACGGCCGGAAAACGTTCACCATGTGCCGCCCTACGCCAAAGAAATCCGCTGGAATCGGACGGTCGCCGGTGGTTCCAAACGTCGCAGTAGCGTCGATGCCCGCGACATAAGCGAAATCGCCATTCACGTCCATCTTCCAGACTCCGTCCTTGAACAGTCCCGCGCGCCAAACGCCGGTACCGGTCCAATCCCCAACAACCGGGATGTCGGAAGAGGTTCCCCACGAAAACACACGATCCGATGCCCCCGTCCAGGAATTACTCCCGTCCCAATCCAGAACCCACGATCCATTGCGGTAGACGCCGATCATGCTGCGGCCGGAACCGGTCCAGTCTCCAACCACCGGGATGTCGCCGTTCATGCCGAAATAGGCATACGCGTCGACGCCCCATGTCCAGGCATTGTCGCCGTTCATGTCGAAGTACCACACGCCCCCGCGAAACATCCCGACCCGGTAGCGGCCCGTACCATCCCAATCCCCAACGATCGGGAGGTCGTTGATGGCGCCGAGGGCGAACGAAACGTCACCCGAATTCCAAGAGTAATCTCCAGTTCGATCCAGGGCCCAACCACTGTTGTAGGTATGGTAGACGCCGATCTTGTCGGGGATTCTTGCCGCGCCGCCCCCTTGCCGGATCACCGCGGCGAACCCGTTGAGACTCTGGCTGTCGGCCGACGCCTGGAACGCACTGGTACTGGTCGTCGTAAGGTTGATCGAACTGGTGGACCCCCCAAACAGGATCAGGTTGACGTTGGTTTTGCCGGTCGCGACGGCCGCGCCCGAATCCGATCCATCGCCGCCCCAAAGTGTCGAGAAGACGACCTTTCCGCCGCCCGTGTACATCGTGACGAACGCATCGTACAAACCCCGGTGCGAGGCCTGAATCGATTGCACAGCGGGGAAAGAGGTGGACCCGGTCATGCCCGTGACAACGATCTGCCCCGAATTGCGGATCGCCAGCGCATTGACCGAATCGTAGCTGTTGCCCCCCAGATAGGTCCCCCAGGACAAACTCGTACCCGCGCTGTTGTACTTCACCACGAAGCCGTCTGCGCCGCCTCTGCCGAAGGTCGTCTGCGCGCCGCCGTTGACCGGAAAGTCAGCCGACGGCGTGATCCCACCGATCACCGCTTCTCCGGCGGGCGTGACGCGAATCGCATTCCCAACTTCCGGCTGAATGGATGAGCCGCTCGACCCGCCTAGATACGTGCTGACCGTCGCCGCTGAACCCGTCGCATTCAAGTTGACGAAGAACGCGTCCATCCCGCCGCGCGCCGCAAGGCCTGCAACCACAGGAAAATTCGACGAGTTCGTCGCGCCGGTGAGGAACATTCGCTGATTGAAGACGTCCATGCCCAGCACCGCGTCGTCACTGGAACCGCCAATGTAGGTGCTGTAGCTGATCGAAGTCCCGGCAACAGGCAGCTTGAACGCGAACCCGTCCTGGCCGCCACGCGCCGTACCGTACAGCGCCGAGGCCACCGGGAAGTCCGCCGACGTCGTTTGGCCGGCGCCGTACACACCCGTGCTGTCGACGGCCACCGCATTGACGATGTCTACCGACGCGCCGCCATAGTACGTCGAAAAATCGAGCGCGGTGCCGGTTGCCGATAACCGCGCAATAAATCCATCCATCGGCCCGCGAAGCGCGGTCTGAATCGCGCTCAGGACGGGAAAATCGTAAGACGAGGTGGAACCACCCACCACCGGACGATT